>JAAUUB010000273.1 GCA_012031215.1 Microscillaceae bacterium
CCAGAAGATGGTACTGCGACAGTGGGCCCATATATTCGCTCAAAAGCCTGGGTACAGGCCTGCAGATAGTGGGCCAGGCTACGGACAGCGTGCTGGCTGGCTTGTTGGCCCGTTGTGCGGCTGCTTTCAAAAACAACTTCCGGGCGAAACGCACCTGTTTGCACCAATGATGTTTAAAAAAGTTAATGGGCAAAAAGGGAATTTCGTGGATTTCACGAATGTTTTCCGGCTGAATGCCCAATAAGTGCAGATATTTTTGGTAAATTTGGTTAGCTTTGGCTTGAGCTTGAAAAACAGCCAGGGCGGTTGCTTCAAAAGTATCGGCTTGCAGGTCAAAAATTATTTCTTGAAAATGATTCATGAATAGACAGTTTTGATTGTTATCTACAAACAATAACTCATTCCAATTTGTCTGAAACTATGAAAAAACTATTCCTTGTGGGCTTGTCGGGGCTAATGTTGCTGGGCCTCACCACTTGCTATGAAAAGCCGGACTTCCCCACTGTTCCCAGTATTCGCTTTGCCAGCATTTCCAAAGTAACGGAAGTGGATCCGCTTACCACTGGATTGACCGACATAGTAACCATTGGCATTGATTTTCAGGATGGCGATGGTGATCTTGGGCTCAGCGATACTGACCCGCCCACCGATGATACCGAGGATTTATATTACAATTATTTTATAACGGCCTTTATTCAGGAGGGCGATGATTTTGTGCCTATTGCCGACCCTACTGCCCTGGGCAACCGGGGGCGCTTCACCCGCCTGACCGAAAACAACCAGGCCGGGCCTATTGAAGGGACACTGAACCGTGAAATAGAGTATCCATACCTCGTTCCCCTGCCCGTACCCCCCAATTCTTTGGTGCGTTTCGAGGTGCAAATCCGCGACCGTGCGCTCAACCTGAGCAATGTGGTGGTAACGGATACCATTCGTATTTTTACTGAATAGCCCCTCAGGCAAGTTGGTGAAAAGCCCGAAAGGCTTCCCAAACGGCATCGGGGGCCTCGGTCTGGGGATAATGCCCGATGCCTGCCAGCAAAACCACCTGTGGCGAGGGGATGAGTTGCTGATAACGCTCTGCCGCATGAAGGCCCGAAACCGGGTCCTCAGGTCCATTGATAAGCATCCGAGGCACTTGAGTTGCTACGAGGGCATTCACCCAGCGGTCGCGGTGCTGGCGGCGGTCGGCCATATAGCGTATCAATCTATGCCCCAGCCGATGGCCGTTTTGGTAGGTGATAATGTCCCAAAAATCTTGTAATTCCCGCATACTGGGCAGGCTTTCGGGGCCAAAAACCTCACAAAAACCTTTTTGAAACCTTTTTTCGGTAAAAAGCGCACTGAGCAAAAAACCAAAAGGCCCTTCCAATAGCTTTTGCACCCGGCGGGGGCGGTGCATTTCGGGAAAGATTCCGCCGTTTAGCAAAACAAGGGATTGTATCTCAAAGCCATCCCGGGCCGTCTGTTTTCTTGTCTCGTGGCGGGCCAGCAGTTCCTGGGCCACCGTGTCGCCATAATCATGGGCCAGCAAATGTCCTTCCGACAGCCCCAGTTGCGCCAAAAGGGCTTCGTGCAAATCGGCTTGTTCGTGGATAGAATACACGTGCCGGGCGGGCTTGTCCGAAAAACCAAAGCCCAGCATATCCGGGGCAAGCACCCGAAAATGTTGCGTCAATACCGGCCACAGATATTGCCAATCCCAGGAAGAGGTAGGAAAGCCATGTATGCACAGTAAAAGCGGTCCCTGCCCTTCATCCCGATAAAAAATGGCTTTTTCCTTAAACTGAAAATACTGCCCGGCCAGGTGCCAGGTTTGTGGGGGGGTATAGGTGTCTTTGAGCATAGTAAGTACGCTTATCTGGGCTTAGGGGGATTATGTTTTAGCCAAAATTAAGCTCAAAAAAGTAAATAAGGAAAACTACCCGAACTACCTGATCTGCCTGGTTTTCTAGGCAATTAGGTTTATTTCCTCAATACCCAAACCCGTTAGTTCCGCCGTTTCTTCTATACTCATTCCTTTTTGCAGGCATTTCTCGGCAGTTTGCCGGGCCTTGCGATATTCACCCTTTTGCAGGCCAATTTGTTCGCCCTTTTGCAGGCCAATTTGCTCGCCTACCATCTGGCCTTCGCTTTTGCCTTCTTCAAAAGCCGTATCCAGGCTGTTTTTCAGGTCGCGGTAGTATTTGAGGCTGTCTTCGTAGGCTTGCCGGTCTTCCTGGCTCAGTTTCGCCAGTTCCGCAATCCGAAACACCTTTTTGAACACGAACTCAGCCAGACGGGCCGGAATTTCTTCCAGTTCGGACAAATGCCGCAAAAGATATAACCACTCCTCTTCGGGGCTGTTCAGCTCGTCCAGGCTTTTGCGGAAATTGGGCATCTGCAAAAAGGTAAAAGAAAGCTTGTCATAAAATACTTCCTGGCGATGGACATTGACCAATTGCACCTGGGCTTTGACATCCTCCCGGCTGGCGGGGTCTTCAAAGCAAAAGTCGAGCAGGGCCACGAAATAGACCGGGGTCAGGCGAAAGTTCCAATCGCCCTTTTGGGCCTGTTCCTGGATGGGAAAGGTGGCGTAGTAGAGACTTCGGTCTTTGAGGTGTTTTTGCTTGGCCTTTTGCAGTTCTACGATAAATTTTTCGCCTTTTTCATTTTCACAGTAAAGGTCAAAAACCACCTTGCGGTCGATTTCGGAATGGCCAAGGTGTTCAGTTTTTCGGTAGTTGATTTTGGCAATTTTCTTATCCGGCAAGACAGTATTCAGAAAGCTGACCAGAATGTCCTGGTTTTCTTCCAGTCCAAAAAGCTTCTTGAAGCCAAAATCAGTGAAAGGATTGAGAAAGCGGGCCATTGTATGCTAATTTGGTAGCCAAACACATAAAAAAGTGGCATACTTTAATCTATCACTGTAAATTATTTCAGGGTAGATTTTGACCCAATGGGTTTAATTACCTTCGTGTTTTCTTGCTGTTAAAAGAGAATTCAATGCTTATGTTAACCTTTTCTTTTAAAAATATTTAACTTCTTATTCAAAAATGAATAGCCGAACAAAGCGCTCGGCTATTCATTTGAATTCAAAGTGCGCGAAGCTTTTCAGAATAATGAATCACTAAGTCAGCTGTTGCAAACTTAGAAGCAGGGGCATCTTGAGCGAGAAGTTCTTGCTTTTTTTGGGTGAAAGTTGCCAATAGAGAAGCATTTCGCTTTAAGACCATTTGGGCATATGATTTCAACTCGGTGGCGTTCAATTGCGGACGAAGCTTTTCCAGTAAAAGATAGACTGCTTTTGGATTAAACTCATTCAGCAATTTCATCTCTTCAAAATAGAATAGCCTTGCTGTTTGAGCTTCTGCTTGAATATCGTCCAATAACCCAAAGTGAAGAATAATGTGCTGACTTACACATTTTGTCAATGCAATAAAGTGAGGATGCTGCTTAATTTTAGGATTATTTCGCGCCTCCAAATAGAAATTATGTAGCGTTTGCCAATCTGATTTCTCAGGATTAAGTAGAATATCATAAACGCCTGTTTGGTCTAAAAAGTCTTCCGGCGTTTCATCTAATACCATACTTACACTTTTGATTTCATCTTTGTTTGGAGTCTCGAGACCACCAGAGGGCTGACAACACCACAAGCTACAAATCGAGGCCAATCCAATAAAATGATAGATTTTCATATTCAAGTAATTTGAGGTTGAACAACAAGAGGTTAATCGCAGAAGTCAAGTGCTTCACGTATATCCACAAATGATTCTATACCATTTTCTGACTTGATAGCTTGACCTGTTGCGGATGAGCATGCAGCCCCCCTTTGCAACATACCAACGATAGGAAATACCACTATCAGAACAACCGCATGCTTAGCAAATGCAACAAATGGCATAAAAAAAAGCCCAATAAACGACATGGCAAAAAGGAATCTTTTCATTTTGTTAGAATGTTGAAGTTTGATAATTGAAGAAAGTTTACAATGAAACTAAGATTTAAACTTAGGCATTGTGAATGCGCTGCTTAATTGATAATCTAATATAAAAAAGCTCCAAAAAAATTCTAAAAAAATTCCAAAAAAATTCTAAAAAAATTCCAAAAATTGAACTTTCGCTGTGTATAATTGTATAAAAACAACATTAAAGGCTTTTTGTAAAAGGTAACGATATCACATAAGCATTAGAATAGAAATGAGCCGATAAGATAAATCTACAAGCATATTGCTTTTTTGAGCCTTTCTTTGAACGAGTTTTTTTATTCCTAATTTGAAATTTCGTACTTTTGCCTCATTAGCCTGAAAATCAATCTCATGAACACCCATCATTATCTTCGCCATACCATCACGGCGGCCTTGCCCTATGCCAATGGGCCGGTGCATATTGGTCATTTGGCGGGCGTGTATGTCCCGGCCGATATTTATGTGCGCTATCTCCGGCAAATAGGTGAAGAAGTATTGTTTGTTTGTGGTTCGGATGAACATGGAGTACCCGTAACCATTCGGGCCGATAAAGAAGGGCTGAGCGTTCAGGAAGTGGTGGATAAATATCACCAGCTTATTGATGCCGCATTTGCTCGCTTTGGTATTTCTTTCAATATCTATTCACGCACCTCCCTGCCCGTTCACCACCAGACGGCCCAAGATTTTTTTAAGGTTTTGTATGAAAAAGGCGTGTTCCGCTTGCAGGAATCGGCGCAATTTTATGACGAAAAAGCGGGTCAGTTTTTGGCCGACCGTCTCATCAAAGGCACTTGCCCGGTATGTAGTTTTCCCGATGCGTATGGCGACCAATGCGAAAATTGCGGCTCCACCCTCAGCCCTGATGACCTTATCCAGCCCCGCTCTACCCTGAGCGATGCCCCTCTGGTAAAAAAGCTCACCCGACACTGGTACTTGCCCCTCAATGAATACGAAGCCTGGCTGCGCGAATGGATACTGGAAGGCCATGCCCAGGACTGGAAAACCAATGTATATGGCCAATGCAAATCCTGGATAGACCAAGGCCTACAGCCCGCGCCATGACCCGCGACCTCACTGGGCGTGGCCTG
>JAAUUB010000055.1 GCA_012031215.1 Microscillaceae bacterium
TGAGTGAGGCCTTTTTTCGGGCAAAAAGCCTGCACGGCCTTTTTTGATAGGCACAATCGGCCAATACCCGAAAACCCGCCCTGGCAAAGGCAGCGCTGGGAGGGCCTCGGTAGTATAAAGGTGGGTATGGGGATGAAGTTTACGCAAACCGAAGCGGCAAGCAAAGGTATGGAAAGCCCCGGCTTTGAGGATGGCCCGATTGGGTTCTATCAAAAAGCTTTGGAGAGGACCTGTTTCGGCCTGGTGCTGTTTCTCCTCCGTCCGCGAAAAAGAAAAAGTCTCCGGGCCTTCGGGACGAAGATTCACGGCTTCCAGCATTGGCTCCCCTTCTCCCCTCCCTTTGCCAAAGGCAAAAAGTAATTCTTTGACTTCGTTCTCTAGGGCCACAATCCAGACTTGCCAAACGTTTTTTAGTTTCTGCAGGGCTTCCTGAATGTCGAGCCAGGGAGCCGCCTTGAGCAGTATTTGCGGGCCGAGGCCCAAGAGTTGGTCTTGCAAGGCCAATACATTGGGCTGGCAATCCTCGAGGCGGTAGGCTCTTTTATGCGCATCCGGGCGGCGGGAGGGATCGAGGTAAATCCAATCGGGAGAGAGGGCCGAAGATTCCAAAAAGGCTTCGGCGGTTTGATTCACAAAGCGCACTTTTTCCTGGCCCAGTTGGGCAAAATTATATCGGACGATGGCTTGTAGGCTCTCATCAGGCTCTACGTGCACCACGGCTTGCATTTTTTGGGCAAAAAATAAGAATCTATCCCCAGCCCGCCCGACAAATCCCAAAGGCATTTTCCGCTTACGAGGCTCGCCTTAAACCGAGCCGTTGGCTCAGAAGAGGCCTGCTCGAGGGCGCGCTTTTTCCTAAGAGGCCGGAATTTGTAGCCCAGGCCGGGATTTTGGCCGGGAGTTTTTGCCGGAACTCGAGCTGCTCCAGCACTTCGGCCCAGGGCAGGTCTGGAAAAGGATTGGGCTGAAAGGCCAGCTTTTTGGGGTCAGTTTGTGGGTGTTGGTCCAAAAAAGCCTGGACTTCGGGGCGCAAGAGAGCCATCATTTGCATCAGGGGCGATTTTTTTGAGAGGGGCATAAAAAAGCATTTCCGCTTCTGCCCCATCAGTTTCTTCACTGACGGTATAAAAACCCTTTCCCTGGCTATCCCAAGCAATGGCCTCGCCCTGGGGCTCTTCCTGATAGGGCAAGCGAAGTGGGGGGCGCTGGAGGGCTTCGGCAATGGTTTGGGAAGGCAGTCTTGGCCAGTAGTAAATATTGGCGTAGTTTTTAATCAAGATTTCGCGGCCATCTGGCGATATATCCCCACCATTGGCGTAGGTAATGGGCAGTTCTTGGTGAAAGATGGCTTTCCCTTCGGTATCTTCCTCAAAATCGGGGAGTTCATAGAGGCGTACCTTTTCCTCACGCTTGCTCACGAGCCAAAGGCTTTGAGTAAGGGGGTCAAACATAAGGGTTTCGGTGTCGCGCACCTGGTCAGGCAGGCGAAACTTCAAAACCTTTATTTTTTTGGCTTTTTTTTCAAAAGGAAATTTGACCGAAGCCGGCGAAGGCTCAGGCACTTTATAAATGTACTTATGTTTGTACTGGGCCTGGTTGTCTCCTATTTCGCCGAGGTAGAGGTAGTACTGCCCAGAGGACTTGTCCTGTCCGACACAAATATCTTCCCAATCGCGGTTTTCAGGTCGCCCAGGTCTAGTTCGCCCAGGTGCTGGCCCGTTTTGCTGAGCAGGTAGAGTCGGTTTTTGCCGCCACTGTCATTATGTACCCAAAAAGCTTTTTAAACTGGGGGCTGGCCGCCAGGCCCGAGATTTCGTCAAGAGATTTTTTTTCTACCCGGCCCATCTTCTTTGGGCCAGCAAACAAGCCCGAGTCCATCGCCACAGATGTGTCAACAGGATTATGATAATTGGGCCGGCAGCCCAGGCCCAGCAGGCCGAGGGCTAAAAACAAACGTGTGTAGTGCATTATTCTTAAACAACAATGAATTTTATTTCTCAAAAGAACGTAATTGTAGCCAAAAGCTTTGGAAATCCACTTATCTTCGGCTAAATTGCTCAAAATTAGCATGTTGCTAAACCAAAATTAACCAAGAATATGTTTTCGGAAGAGCAATTGGCCCGTATCCTTTTTCTGGACATTGAAACCGCGCGTGGGCAGTATCATTTTAATGATTTATCCCCGGCCCTGCAAGCCCTCTGGAGCCAGAAAGCCGAAAAAATCAGAAACAGCAAAGAAGATACCCCCGAAATGGTGTATGAAGATAAGGCCGGGATTTATGCGGAGTTTGGCAAGATTATTTGCATCAGTTTTGGTTTTTTGACATTTGCGCAGGGCCAGCCTTATTTTCGGGTCAAATCTTTTTATTCATCGGATGAAAAAGAGATTTTGAGTGCTTTTGGCGAATTGCTCGACCGTAAATTCAAAGGCTGGCAATTGTGTGCCCATAATGGCAAAGAATTCGATTTTCCGTATATGGGCCGTCGCTTTCTCATCAATCAAATCGCGCTGCCCGAAATTTTGCAGGTGCAGGGCAAAAAACCCTGGGAGGTCTCCTTTCTGGATACGATGGAACTGTGGAAGTTTGGTGATTATAAAAACTACACCAAGCTCGAGCTCCTTTGTGCTTTGTTTGAAATTCCTACTCCAAAAGATGATATAGATGGCAGCCAGGTGGGCCGGGTATATTGGGAAGAAAAGGACTTGCCCCGCATAGCCCATTATTGCGAAAAAGATGTAATTGCCACCGCGCAAGTCCTGCTCAAATACTGTATTTTGCCCGGGCTGTCCGAGGCTCACATCCAGTCCGCTACCCAAGCCAATTAAACGAAAAGTTTGGGAAATGAGGGATAATTCCGAAATTTGAAGTCAATTGCTAAATCGCTAAGCCGGAAGTACCCCTTGGAAGAAAACCGTAGTAAATCGCTGATATTAAAAGTGGCCATGCTGGCAACAGGCCTTTCGGGCATTGTGGCCGAGTATATCCTCTCTACGCTGGCCAGTTATTTTTTGGGAGATTCCATTCTGCAATGGACCCTGGTGCTCTCCTTTATGCTTTTCTCAATGGGTCTGGGAAGCCGCCTTACCCCCTTTTTACACGGGCATCTGCTCGAGAAATTTATTCTGATTGAGTTTTTACTTTCGGGCCTGGTTTCTTTTTCCGCGCTGACGGTGTATCTGCTGGCCGCTTTTTCATCCTTTTTGCCCCTGGTCATTTATGGCCTGAGCATTCTGATTGGCCTGCTGATAGGGATGGAGATTCCCTTGGTTACCCGGCTCAATGAGGAATATGAAGCATTAAGGCTCAATATTGCCGGGGTAATGGCCTACGATTACTTTGGCAGTTTGCTGGGAGGGCTTTTTTTTGCCTTTGTGGGCTTGCCCATCTTAGGACTAACCTATACCCCCTTTGTGCTGGGTCTGCTCAATTTTTCGGTGGCAATCTTTCTGTTCTGGCGCTTTCGGCGGCTGGTCGTACCGCGCTTGCGGCTAAAGCTGGCCTATGGAGCCCTGGGGGTTGCCCTCATCCTGGTGGCAGGCCTGCTGGGAGCCAAGCCTTTGGTCTTGTTTGGCGAGCAGCAACGCTATGCCGACAAGGTAATTTTTGCTGAACAATCCAAATATCAGCGCATTGTCATTACCCAGTGGAAAATGATTACTGGCTCTTTCTCAATGGAAGCCAGCAATTTAGCACCCGCGACGAAGAACTTTATCACGAGCCTTTGGTGCATCCGGTCGTAAGCCTTAGCCCTGACCCGGCGCATGTGCTGGTGCTGGGTGGCGGTGATGGGCTGGCCGTACGGGAATTGCTCAAGCATCAAAACATCAAGAAAATCACCCTCGTAGATTTAGACCCCGCCATGACCCGCCTGGCCAAAACCCACCCGGTATTGCGGGAAGCCAATGACAGTGCTTTTTTTCACCCGCGTGTCAAGGTGCTCAACCGCGATGCTTTCAAATTTATGAGTGATACTCGTCAATATTTTGATGTCATTATTATAGACCTGCCCGACCCCAAGACCGTAGAACTCAACCGGCTTTATACCCGCGAGTTTTATCGTTTGTGTTTTCAGCAATTGCGTCCGCAGGGTTTCATCATCACCCAATCGGGCAGCCCTTATTACAGTGGAAAGTCTTTTGAGTGCATCCGGCGCACAATGGTAGCGGCGGGCTTTGGGGTAGTGCAGATGCATAACCAGGTCTTGACGCTGGGCGAATGGGGCTGGACGGTGGGCAGCAAATCGCTCCAAGAAAAGCAACTCAAAGAAGCCCTGCGCCGCCTTCGCTTTGAGCATATCCCTACCCGTTGGCTCAACGCCGAAGCCATGCTTCAAATGACCTCTTTTGGCAAACGTGCTTACTTCTTTGACCCTGAGCAGGAAAAAGTTGAAGTCAATACTATCCACAATCCGGTATTATACCGCTATTATCTCAATGGCGGCTGGGATTTGTATTAATCAAGGTCAGACCGTATCTCTATTGTGTGAGTTGGCTTAATTTTTCTGCTGAATTTACGGAAAGCCTGAAAATTTGTACCAAAGCGCTGTTTGAGAAAAGTACCTGGCTTAGTCGCAACAATCCCGGCCAAATTTCCAGGTTTCAGAGCCCTCATTGCTTTGTAATTCATTCCGCATTTGCTTATTTTTGAGGTGAATGGCAGAAAAAAAGCGGGAGTAGCTCAGTTGGTAGAGCGTTGGCTTCCCAAGCCAAAGGCCGCGGGTTCGAGCCCCGTCTCCCGCTCTTTGTTCATGCTCCTGGGTTGAAATAGCGGCTGGCCGACTGGCCCCTCGTTTCTTCTGGCATAGCGGCATCTTTTACGTTTATTACTTTGTATTTCACGCCCCAATTGTTTGGCTACTCACTGCCCACTAATTTCGGGCAAAATCACAGCCGATACTTTTTATCTCCCCTCATTTTAAATTATAACGCAAGCCCAAAAACCCTCGAATGCCCTGGTTGGGAGCAAACACATAGGTAGGGTCAAAAGTGAGGGCCTGGGGATTGTCGGGTGTAGGGATGACCTGTCCGTCGGCATCAAACTGCACCTGGGCATCAAAAGGGTCAAAAGGCCGGGCGATGCTGTTGGCAGGCGGCGTATAGTTGAGCAAATTTTTCACCCCTGCATACAGTTCCCATCCGCCCCGAAACACCTTGCTAAGCTGGATATTTTGCAAACTCCACCAGGGCGAATAGGCCGGACGAGGGTCAAGCGGCCCCAGCAAAGGCAAACGCATCGGTCCGTAAAGATTGCCGGTATAGTCTAGGCGCAGGCCCCATTTTTCAATTTGATAGCCAATATTCCAAACGGCACTCAATTGTTCGGTAAGCAATTGCCGTATTTTTTGGCCATTTTCCCGGAGGCTCACATCCAGGGCCGTTAGCCCCGCCGTGATTTGGAGGGCCTCGCCAAAAGCCATTTCCAGGTTCAGGGCAAGACCTTGAGATACGGCCCCTCCTTCCAGATTGGCATAGATAATCTGATTGGGGTTGCTTTCGTAATCGGGCACAATGCGGTTATTAAAAAAGGTGTAGAAAGCCGTAAAATCCAAGCCCATATACACCTCATTACGATTGTAAACCTGCTGAACCAGGTTAAAATTGACATTCCAGGAAGTCTCGGGCCGAAGCACTTCGGCAAACACTACCTCCCGGGCTCCGGTCAGGGCGGCATGGTCTTCGGTAAACACATTGGCCACCCGGAAGCCATTGCCTGCACCCAAGCGAACAATGCTGCGCTGGTTAGCCGCATTCCACTTATAATTTAACCGTGGGGAAAAAATAGGGCCGTGTCGGACATCATAATCAAGGCGTGTGCCCAGCAAGAGCGTATGGCCCTGGCCAAGGTCTATTTCATCCTGCACAAACACGCCCGGCAGGGTCTTTTGCGCGGGTTTCAGGCTGGTGGCGGGGGTATTGTCATCGTAGAAAGTGTAGCGCAGTGCCGCTCCGGCCAGAAGCTGATGCCTTTTCCCCACAGATTTGTTCCAGACAAGCTGGGCAAAGCCGATGTATTGCTCCGCAAGATAAAACACCTTGCCATAGACGGAGTTTTGGCGGTGGCCATTGGCACTCCACTGTAGCACAATGTTTTCGCGGGTGGGCCATTGATAAACCCCCAGTACTTCCCAGCGGCTGGTAAAAATACTTTCCCCGTATCTTTCGCTGCCCCCCCGAAAGGCAGGTGTCCAGTCCAGGGCCCCGCCCCAACGGTCTTCGTAGAGGTAGCGCCCGGCCAGGGTAAACACCCGCCCGGCCTCCCGACGAAAATGCCATTTATTAAAAACAGACAGGCGGTGCTGGAGAGTAATATCTGTAAACCCGTCTTTGTTTTGGTCTATCGGATGCTGATAGTGAAAATAATGAAGCCCCAGTAAGCCCTGCGCCCTCTCCCCGGCCCGGTACCGAAGTCCAAGGTCGGTATTGACCTCACCCCAACCCGTCGCAAAAGCATCAGCCGAAAACCGGGAAGCCTGTCCGGGGTCTTTGGTGATGATATTGAGCAAGCCCGCCACCGCCTCGGAGCCATATAAGGTGGAAGCAGGCCCCTTGACAATTTCAATCCTTTCTATCAGGGATTGGGGAATGCCCGTAAGCCCATAGACCGTGGACAAGCCACTCACGAGGGGCATACCGTCTATCATCACCATGGTGTAAGGCCCTTCCAGCCCATTGAGGTGGATGTCGCCCGTATTGCAGATATTGCAGTTGAACTGGGGACGCACCCCATTGATATTTTGCAAGGACTCGAAAACAGAAGGGGCAGGATTGGCCCGGAAAAACGCCGGACTATAGACCTCAACCGGCACAATACACTGGGCCTTGCTCACGGGCAGGAGGGTTCCCGAGACAACTATATCTGCCAAATCGGTGGTCAATTCTGATAATTCAAAAATCAGCGAAACATGGGGCACTTGCGGACTTAGCACTACTTTTTGGCTTTGCGGGCTATAGCCCAGCAGGGAGACTTCCAGCCAGTATTCGCCCCAGGGAATATCCCGCAATTGGAAGTTGCCAACTTCATCGCTGGTGGTGCCGAGGCTTGTGCTTTTCAGGTGTAGGGTGGCCCAGGCCAGGGCTTCTCCCCTAGATTTCACCTGGCCATAAACCTGCCCTTTTTGGGCGAAGCCAGTGAAACCAGGATAAAAAATCAATAGAAAAAGCAGGAAACTTTGCCGCATCTGAATTATTTAAACAGTATTTCCTTATTATTTTATTAGTAATGCAAAAATATAAATTTAGATAAGACTAAAAAAAATAATGCAATAATTTTTTTGCCTGAGTGAAAAGAGGCTTTTAAGACTGCCTCCTGAACCCAAGTTGGAAAAAGCCATTCAAAAAAAGATGAAATAAAAGAAATGCGGTTGGCGAAAAGGCGTATTGAGAAAGCTAGTGGCCGAAGGGAAAATGATTTCCCAAACCGGGGAGATTTGGGAAATCCGTCTTTTTAGCCAAAAATAGAAGACAATTTCATGGCCACGCTCATGTCGCCTTCAATTTTCATCTGGCCGCCCATAAAAGCACTCATGGGGTTCAGGTCGCCATCCATCATACTGTGAAAGTCGGCCATTTCCATCATCACCGTACATTGGGCATCTTGGTCTTCATTGCTCACTTCGTTGGTGTTGCCATTGAGAAACACCGTGCCTTCGCTGCCCAGTACAAATTTTACGGTGGCATCCAGGCTGCCAGCAGCGGCTTGCAGTTTTTCTTGTACTTTTTGGGTTGCCGTTGTCAAATCCATAATTAAATCAATTTTTTGTGGGTTAAGGAAAAATTTGGGCTAAGGTAGCCATTTTTGCTCAATTCTAAAATTGCCCTTTTTCAAAACCCTAACCTGGTTTACGGGCCGGGAAATTTGAAAAGTAAAATATTTTCCTGATTTTAGTCAAAAAAAATAAACCTATGCAAAGCTATTATTTCACCGAAGCACACGAGCAGTTTCGTCAGAGCCTGCGGGCTTTCTATGCCAGAGAAGTGATTCCCCACATCGACGACTGGGAGCAAGCGGGTGAGATTCCGAAATCCATCTGGAAAAAAATGGGCGATTTAGGCTTTTTGGGGCTCAATCATCCGGCTCAATACGGCGGCCAGGAGGCTGATTTCTTTTTTTCGGTGGTTTTTCAGGAGGAAACCGTGCGGGTAAATAGTGGTGGGTTTGGTGCCGCCGTGGGCGTAACACCCTATATGGCCGGGGCGCATATCCTGGCGGCGGGTAGTGATTATCTCAAAGACAAATACCTGCCCGGCAGTATTGCGGGCGAATTGCTGGGCGCACTGGCCATCACCGAACCTAATGCCGGCTCAGATGTGGCCAATATCCGCACGACGCGCGCCGTGAAGGGGATTTTTATTATGTCAATGGCAGCAAGACCTTCATTACCAATGGTGTGTTGAGCGATTACATCGTGGCGGCGGTCAAAACCAACCCGGAGGCAGGGGCCGGAGGCATTAGTTTGCTGGTGATTGACCGAGACATGCCCGGGGTGAGTGCCACCAAGCTCAATAAACTGGGCTGGCACGCTTCGGATACGGGCGAAATTGCTTTTGACAATGTAAAAGTACCCCTGGAGCACCTCCTGGGCGGCGAAAATCGGGGCTTTTATTATATCATGGACCGGTTTCAGCTCGAGCGGCTCATTATGGCCATTGGCGGGGTAGCTTCGGCCGAATTTGCCCTTGAGTATGCCTTACAATATATGAACGAACGCCAGGCTTTTGGCCGCAAAATCAACCAGTTTCAGGCTTTGCGCCATCGGATAGCCGACCTGGCCGCCGAAATCACAAGGGCAAAATACTTCAATTATTACCTGGCCCAAATGCACCAGGAGGGCAAATTTGTAGTCAAGGAATGTTCTATGGCCAAGCTCTTGGGCACCGAACTGGCCGACCAGGCCATGTATAAATGCCTGCAGTTTTTTGGGGGGTATGGCTTTATCGAGGATTATAAAATTGCGCGGATGTTTCGCGACAGCCGGATTGGGACTATTGGTGGTGGTTCTTCCGAAATAATGCGGGAAATTATTGCCAAAATGGTCATTGACAGTGTGCAATATCGAAGCCCTTATGCCTCCGTCGCCAAGGCCTCTCTCTAATCAGTGGGCAAGCGTGTCTGGCCTTTCCAGATGGATAAGAAGCCCCTTCGCTACCAAGATGATTTAAGGGCTAATCAGAAGGGCCAGGCTTTTTTACAAAAAAACAGGCGGCAAAGCCCCCTTACTCAAAAAACATAGGTGATGCCCCTTTTGAATCAGTTTCTTCGTATTGTAGGCAGAATTTTCTAACTTTACCGGGCTTGCTTTATTTGGTCGGATTCAGGCGCAAAACGAAGAATTATGGAAACACCCCAACAAAACCTTAAAGCCTATTTTGACAAGGTGCTGGACATTCAGCAACAACAAGAAAACCAGCCTCTTTCGGAGGCCGAGCTCAAAAGCATTGCCCTCAACCTGGGCATTACCGAAGCCGACTGGCAAGCCATTCAGAAAGCTTTTGAAGATTATCGCACCCGGGCTTTGGGTTATTTGCAGCACCAAAACTGGCAGGATGCCATCCCCGAACTGGAACAGGCCCTAACCCTGCGCCCTGCCGATGTTTCTGCTTTGTTTGGGATGGCCCAAGCCTGGTATTTCAAATGGCAAATCAGTCAGCAACAGAACGATGCCAGGATGGCCGAGCAATACGCCAAAAAAAGCCTTCAGATTCAGCCCAACCACCCCAATGCCCTTCGGCTGGTAAGCCAGCTCAAAAATCCCCATCAAAAGGCCCAAAATAACCGCGACCCGCACTTCTTTCCCCAAAAGAACCCCACTACTTCTTCCCAAAAACCCAATAAATTAGTGCCAATGCTACTGGTTTTGCTCTTGGTAACGGGAGTTGCGGGCTTCTTGCTCATTCAGGTGAGAAATCCGGCTTCTACTTCTAAATTTGATAAAACAGAGCCGGAAACTTCTGCCGAGGCCCCTCTTTCCAGTGCATCTTCCTCGATAGATGAAGGCGAAAATGCCATTCCAGTCTTGGTTCAGGCAGGTGAACTACACAACAAAGTACGGTTTGAAGTAGAAAGTGCGATATTAAAGCCCTATGATAAATCCTATACTTTTGAACTAAAGGCCGATTTGATTCCTGATGGCATAGAGATAGATAAACTCAATGCCCGAATTGAGCTCATCGACGCGGCGGGCAAGGTAATAGCCTCCAAAAACGAAGAGTTTATAAAAGACTATATGCCCATTATTCGCAATGGCGACATACATCCTGTGTACTTTTCCATCTTTAAGCAAAACACGACCGTACCTGTGCTGCGCGAAGCCAGCATTCGCTTTACGCTCAGTGCGCACGAAAATGCGCCCGCACGCTATGAGGCTTCTCCCGAAATCCCCCATACCTGGGCCTTTGAAAAACCCGCCAATTTTGACCTAAAAATCAGGGAAAGAATAAGCAGTTATGAGAATATCAGGTATGCCCAAGGCAAAACGCGCCACGAATTGGTACTGGAAATTGAAAACACGGGCAATACCAGCTTCAAAGGGCTTAATCTTCTGGTTACCTGGCGCGATGCCCAGGGCAAAATTCTGGCCGAAAAAGAAGATTTGGTAAGCTTTGCCTCTATGCCCAAACTCAAACGGGGCCAAACCCGTCTGGCCTGGTATTTTGAGACCCTGCCTGTGCCCCGGGCGCAAATCAAAAATTATGAAGTGAGTGTTATCGAAGTTGAATAATTGTTTACCCCAGCCCTTATTTCCAGTTTTTGCTTTTTTCCTAAACCAGCACTTTTGAGCACTTGCCTCAAAGCTCCTTTTGGAGCGTAAGCACCACATTGTCAATCAGGCGAATCTCGCCCGCATAGGCCGCTACGCACAAGGCAAGGGCCGCGGGGGCTTCCAGATGGGCCACGGGCTCCAGGGTTTGCCGATGCACAATCTGAAAATATTCCAGGCGTAGGGCGCTTTGTGCAAACTGCTCTTCCACAAATTGGTACAAATCGGGCAAAGGATAGCCCCCGGCACGAATGCGGCGGCGCACTTCAAAAAGCGTTTGGGGAATAAGAACGGCCTGCTGGCGTTGGGCCAGGCTTAGCCGGCGATTGCGCGAAGAGAGGGCAAGCCCGTCGGCTTCGCGGATGGTAGGACACACCACCAGTTCAATCGGAAAGGACAGGTCATCAATCAGTTGTTTTACAATAAGGGTTTGCTGGAGGTCTTTTCGCCCAAAATAGGCCCGGTGAGGCTGCACCAGATGAAAAAGTTTGGCCACTACAAGGGCCACGCCGTTGAAATGCCCGGGGCGATACTGGCCTTCCATGACCTGCTCCAGCTTCCCAAAATCAAAGCGCAACCGCGGAGGGGCGGGATACATCTCCTCATCGCGGGGGGTAAACACCAGCAGATTGGGAAACTCGGCCAGCCGCTCCAGGTCTTGGGCCAGCACCCGGGGATAGCGGGCCAGATCTTCAGGATTGTTAAACTGGGCAGGATTGACATAAATACTACACACTACCTGGTCGTTTTGCGCTTGGGCCTTGCGTATGAGTGCCAGATGCCCTTCGTGTAAGGCCCCCATAGTAGGCACAAAACCCCGATGTTGGTGAGGAAGCAGTGGCACACTGGCCCATTCGCTAGACTGACTAATAATCTGCATTTTTTTGAAAAGAATGGGGGTTAGTCAAAGTTCAAATTGCGAATAAAACCCTAAAATATGAATTGTGCCATTTTTTACGTAATTTTGCTTTCTGATTTCAAACAATTGTTTTTTAAAAAATCGTACACTGATGCAAAAACTCCGTATTCTCTACGTGGCCAGTGAAATCAAACCCTTTCTCAAAATCTCCAAAGTTGCAAATCTGATGCATCAACTTCCGCAGGATATGCAGGAAAAAGGGATGGAAATCAGGATTTTGGTGCCGCGTTTTGGGCTTATCAACGAGCGCAAAAACCGCTTGCACGAGGTGGTGAGGCTCTCGGGAATTAATATCACCGTTGGCGACGAAGAACGGCCTTTGATGATCAAAGTGGCTTCCATTCCTTCGGCTAAGATTCAGGTGTATTTTATCGACAATGACGACCTCTTTTGTCGGAAAGCCGTTTTTGGAGATGAGCAGGAGCCTTTCTTTGCTGATAATGACGAACGGTCGATTTTCTTTTGCAAAGGCGTACTCGAAACGGTCAAAAAGCTCGGTTGGGCCCCTGACATTGTCCATTGCCACGATTGGATGACCGCCCTGATTCCGATGTATCTCAAAACGGCCTACCAAAAAGAGCCTATTTTCCAAAACACGAAGTCGGTTTTTACTGTCTATGACCACTTCTTTGACTATCAGTTTAGTGAGGACTTTGCCGACAAGGTAAGGATGCTGGATTTAGCCCCGGAAGAGATTCCCTCCCTGCAAAGCCGTGATTTTGAAGCCCTCCTCAAAACAGGTCTTGGCTATGCTGATGCCATTACCAAAGCCGAAGAAGCATTTTCATCACCCGTGCAAGCCCTCCTGACCCCACCACATTCAGAAAAAGAAATCCACGTAATTGAAGACACAAGTGAATTTTCGGAGCTTTATTATCAATTATACAATGAGTTGGTCAGTGTGGAATAAATTCTGGAGGGGCTTGGCACTGAGCGGGCTTTTGCTGGCTTGCGAACCCTCCAAAGATATTGGCTTTGGCCTGGTGCCCCAAAATGAAGTAGGGGTAATTTTTACGGATACGCTTTCTATAGAAACTTCTACCATCCTGGGGGAGGTCATCACTTCTAATACGAGTACTTTGCTAGTGGGACGCTACCAAGACCCAAGCTTCGGCGGAGTGCGCGCCCAGACTTTCTTTCAGATTGCCGCAGATTCTCTTTTTCTTAACCAAACAAATTCCTCGGCAACATTGGTGTATGATTCTCTGCGCCTGGAATTGAGCCGTATTTACAGCTACGGCAATGAGACCCTGCCCCAAACCTTCTCCCTGCACCGCATTACCGAAGAAAATGGCCTCGAGCGGGAGGAGTTTAACAATGCCAATTCGGTAGCGTTTGACCCCGCTTCGCTGGCCACTTTTACCAAAACCGGCCAGGAATTGCGGGATGCGCCGCTTACCATTGTGCGCCTCTCTGATTTGTTGGGAAATGAGATTTTTGGGATGGCCCAAACCAATACGCCCCGCACGGAGTATTTGCAAAATTTTAAAGGCCTGGCCCTTGTCTCAGAAGCCAATCCGGGCGACGATGTCAACATTGTGGGTTTTAGCACCGGATTTTCTACCCGGATGGTCTTGTACTACAGCGAGGTAAGTGCCGATACTACCACCCAGCGAACCCTGAGCTTTTTTATCGGGATAGGAAAGCGATTTAATCAGATTGATTCTGAGCGAAGCACTTCTTTGCTGGGAAATAGTCTTAACTTTCCTTTTGACGGGGTCAGCATTTCGCAAACGGATAGCTTGGCTTTTGTACAGGCGGGCGTGGGTTTGCAGACCAAAATATCTTTTCCTACCCTGGAACAGCTAAAACAAGTCAATAATAATAGTCTGGCCATTAACCGGGCCGAACTGGTGATAAAGGCCCCTGCGGGCAGTGCCGATTTTTATCTCCCCCCCAACCTGGTTTTTTATGAATCGGATGCCAGTAATCAAATCCTGACCGTTGGAGAGGATGAAAATGAGATTGAATTGATTTTGCAACAGGAAGGCCGCAATCCATTTGGCTTCACGGACCCCCTGATTGTTACTTTTGATGCCCGGAATGAAGAATACCGGGCCGATATCACTACTTATCTCCAACTGAGGCTCACAGGTATCAAAACAAACCCGGATATTTTAATTTCTCCCACGGGCTTTGCTTCTTCGCTCAATCGGGTGTTGATTAATGCCCGAAAGAGCAGCCCCTTTGGTATGAAACTAAGACTCTTTTATACCGTTTTCAAGTAGGCCTTTTGGTTATTTTTATTTTTTTAACAAAGATATATGTGTGGAATTGTTGCCTATACCGGGCCCCGCGAAGCCTGCCCTGTGATTTTAAAAGGATTGAAACGCCTCGAGTACCGGGGCTATGACAGTGCCGGAATTGCCCTGCTCAACGGAAGCCTGCAAGTATATAAAAAACAGGGTAAGGTAAGCGAATTAGAAAAACTATTGGCCAGCCAGGATACCTCCGGGCAAATGGGCATTGGGCATACCCGCTGGGCCACCCACGGCGAACCAAACGACGTAAACGCCCACCCACACCTCTCCTACAAAAAGAAACTGGCCCTTATCCACAATGGCATTATTGAAAATTATAATGTCATTAAGCAAGACCTTCTTAATAAAGGATATGCTTTTGCCAGCGAAACCGACTCCGAGGTTCTGGCTACTTTTATTGAAGACATCTACCTCAATACCCAAACTACCCTGGAAGAAGCCACCCGCCTGGCTTTACAAAAAGTAGTAGGCGCTTATGCCATCGTGATAATATCGCAGGAAGGCCCGCGCCAGTTGGTTGCGGCCCGCAAGGGTAGCCCGCTGGTGATTGGGATAGGGCAAGGAGAATTTTTTGTGGCTTCGGATGCCACCCCTATCATTGAATATACCAATGAGGTGGTGTATTTGGATGACCATGAAATAGCGGTCATCAATGAACAAGGGCTCTCGGTCAAAAACCTGGAATCCATCCTCAAAACACCCTATATCCACAAACTGGATTTAGAGCTGGAAGCCATCGAGAAAGGAGGCTATGAGCACTTCATGCTAAAAGAAATTTTTGAGCAGCCCCGCTCTGTGGCCGATAGCATGCGCGGGCGGGTCAATGCCACCCTAGGCACTTTGCAACTGGGCGGCCTGACCGAATACATCAACCGCCTCGTGAGTGCCGACCGAATTATGATTGTGGCTTGTGGCACATCCTGGCACGCAGGCCTGGTGGCCGAATACTTATTTGAAGAATTTGCCCGTGTGCCCGTTGAGGTTGAATATGCTTCGGAGTTCCGGTATCGCAATCCTATTATTCGCGAAAATGATGTGGTTATCGCCATCTCACAATCAGGGGAAACAGCCGATACATTGGCCGCCATAGAACTGGCCAAATCCAAAGGAGCCATCATTTTTGGGGTATGCAATGTGGTAGGTTCTTCTATTCCTCGGGCTACTCACGCCGGGGCTTATATCCATGCCGGGCCAGAAATTGGGGTAGCCAGCACAAAAGCATTTACCGGGCAAATCTCTGTCTTGACGATGATGGCCCTCATCATTGCCCACCGCAAAGGAACCATCACCGAAAGTACCTTTCGAAAGATGCTGGTAGAGTTGGAAAATATTCCTACCAAAATTGAGAAAGCACTCCAACTCAATGCCCAAATTCAGTACATTTCTGAAACCTTTAAAAACGCCCGCAATTTTCTCTATTTGGGCCGGGGTTCTAACTTTCCGGTCGCCCTCGAGGGGGCTCTCAAGCTAAAGGAGATTTCGTATATCCACGCCGAAGGCTACCCGGCCGCTGAAATGAAACACGGGCCAATCGCTTTGATTGATGAGGAAATGCCCATAGTCTTTATTGCTACCGCCGACAGCAGCTACGACAAAATTGTATCCAATATCCAGGAAGTGAAAGCCCGACACGGGCGGGTGATTGCCGTAGTAACCGAAGGTGATACCTTGATTAAGGAAATGGCCGATTTTGTGATGGAAATTCCGGCTACCCACGAGGCACTCACGCCCCTGGTTTCAGTCATTCCCTTGCAATTGCTTTCTTATCATATTGCGGTGATGCGGGGTTGTAATGTGGACCAGCCTCGTAACCTGGCCAAATCCGTAACAGTAGAATGATGGATGCCGGGCAATTGGCAGGAGTGCAAAATTACCTTGTGCCTACCGCTTTTTGCAACTTATTTTTGCCAAAGCCCTGAAAATTCTCTACCTCCATCAATATTTTCGCACCCCCGAAGAAGGGGGGGGTACGCGCTCTTATTACCTGGCAAAGGCCCTGGCAGATGCTGGCCATGAAGTAGTGCTGCTTAGTGCCCACAACCAACCGCACTATCGGCAAGTCTCGTTGGAAGGCTTCACTGTACACTATTTACCAGTCTTTTATGACAATCGCCTGGGTTTTTGGGAGCGATTACAGTCTTTCTTTGGCTATGCCCGGCAGGTATATCGGCTGGTTCGTTCCTGGAATGATATCGACATCGTCTATGCCACTTCTACACCCCTCACGGTGGGCTGGTTAGCCTACCGTTTATACCGGCGCAAAGGTTGGTCCTATTTTTTTGAAGTGCGCGACTTATGGCCACAGGCCCCTATTGAAATGGGCTATTTCCGCTATCCTTTTATGCCCGGCTATCTGTATCGCTGGGAGCGAAAAATTTACCAGCATGCCCGGCAGGTAATCGCCCTCTCGCCAGGCATTCAGGCGCATATACAAGTCCAGGCCCCTTCTACGCCCACCTTGCTCATCCCTAATTTTGCGGATACAGATTTTTTTCGCCCATCCACAGCGCTTTTATCTCCCAGGTTTTCCGCCACTCAGCCTTTCGTCATTGCTTATACAGGTACTTTTGGGCGGGCCAATGGACTGGACGCCTGGCTCGAGGTCATAAAAAGTTGCCCTTCGCAATGGCAGGAATGTGTAAAATGGGTCTGGATGGGCGAAGGGGCCGAAAAAGCCCTCCTAATGGCCAAAGCGCAGCAATGCAACCTTCGCCAGCTTAGCTTTCTTGCGCCACAAAACAAAACTGCCGTGAAACAAGCACTCGAGCAAGCCCAAGCCGCTTTGGTTTCTTTCCTTGACCGACCCGTGCTGCAAACCAGCAGCCCTAATAAATTTTTTGAAGCCCTGGCCGCAGGTAAGCTGCTGATTGTCAACACGGATGGCTGGCTACGTGAATTAGTAGAAAAACACGCCTGCGGTATCTATATCCCCCAAACAAATCCTGTTTTTTTCTGGCAAAAGCTAATCCCCTATCTTGAAAATACGGCCCGGCTCCAAGCAGCACAAATCAATGCCCGTGCCCTAGCCGAACAATCCTTTGCCTCGAGAGACTGCCAAAAGGTATTCGTGGATTTATTTGCCTCTGTTTCTTCTCCAAAAACCGGGTCTTGATATTGAGGCTTATCAACTTCCCACGCATCTACCCTTCCTGATAAAGCTGAGCAATCACCCAGGAGTGAGGTGCAGTCAGGATGGAGATGAGTACGAAAAATAGGAACAAGGCCGACCCTGGCGCAGGTGAACACCAAACATACAAGCCCAGTAAAAGCCCTATCCCAAAATAAGAAAGCAGGGAAAAAGGCAATGCCTCATAATAAAAGTGCTTAAAAGTATAACCTGTGTGGCGATGGCGGCGAAAAACCTTTAGGGTTTGTAAAATAGTTTGTTGGCTATGCCAAAGTGCAAAATAGCCCCCGAAGGCCAGCAAAAGCGGGGTCTGGGCAAAAAACACCAGTAAAATCCCCAATAAGATATTTTCGCGCAGCCATGTGCTTATTTGCAGCTTCTTTAAAAGGACAATGCACAAACCCCATAAACTCCAGCTTAGCACTAGCAGCAGGAGCACCATTTCCCCCCTCTCAAGCCCCCAGGCCACCCCTTTTTCAAAAGGCGTGTGGGCTAAAATGGCTTTTACCTCATCGGGATGCAGCATAAGTATTGCGCCAAGTACGCTAGCCCCCCATAATAAAAACAGCCCCTTTTTGAGAAGATGTGCATCGGGCAGAGCCACAAAGTAAAGCTGGGATTGCCCAAAATGATAGGCAGACATTCCTAGAAAAAATAAAAAACTGGGAACGGGCCAAATATACCAGGCCAGGGCATACAGCCCCATATAGCCCAGATAAAAACGAAAAAATTTTGGAGAATAAGGGCTTTTAGAGGCCGTTGAAAGTTGAAACACCAGGTGATCAACGGCTCCATGGGGAAGTCCCCAAACCAGCATCATCCCAATAAAGGTGCTCCACATCAGCCAGGGCGGCAACTCACCGTAGGTTTCATAGAGTGCCAGGGCCAGTAGAAGCAGCACGACCCAGGTGCGGACGCTTCCACAAGAGTGGGAAAGCCAAGCGGCGAATGGAAGGACGGAGGTGCGTTTCATACAATGCTTTCAAAAAAGGCGACCAGGGCAATTGCCAAAACATCTGCATTTCGTGGCGCAGCGTGCTTTTTTCATCCAAAAACCTTAACACGGAGGCAAAAGATTGTCCCATAAATAAGGCCTGCATAATGCTGGCCACTTGGGCCGGGCGATGGCGAATGATATGCAATAGTAACTGGTCATAAAAATAAAACCTTGCCGGACTAAAATAATAGGCTTCACTCGGTAAAACCTCAAAATCATCCCATTTTTGGGTCAATTGGGCGCAGTATTCCTGCAAATTCCGAAAAGTGTACCCAGTGGTAGGCTTGGTCATCCCGCCTGCTGTGCCAATGTGGATAACCGTCTTCGGGGGGCTGGCAGGCCTGGAGGGCTGATGCATCGGAATGATCCCCCACTCTTCTTCCTGTATCTCGTAATCGAGCCTGGGATAGTGTGTGGACAGATATTGATGTAAATGTTGTTGATAAATATCTTTGGAATGGACTTGGGGCGAAAAAACTGTAAACTCTACCAGGGCCTCGGTTTTGCTGAAAGGCAAAAGGTAGAAAAACCGTACCTCATTATCCTGAGCTACCCGAAAGTCCATCAGCCTTGCGGTATGCGGGTCAAAAGTAGGCTGCCTGGTTTTGATAAAATAACCTAAAAAATGCTGTTTCATCGCATCGGGAGGCAACACCGGCAGACCAGCCAGGGCCGGGATACTGTTAAACACCCACCGGGCCTCGTAAACCTCTTTGTCGGTAAAGACTTGGGCCGATTTTTCCGAGGCTTCTATTTTTTTAACTGCCTCTGCCCGAAAATGAATATTGGGAAGACGAGCTAGCTTTTCCCAAACAATCCGATAGAACTCCTCTCCTTTTAAGCAGTAGTAGCGGTATTGACCCAAACCAGACTGGCGAAAAACGCCTTTGGGGCCAAAAAAATCTAGTCTGGGCCAGGAGTAGGTATGCGCCTGAGGATAATAAGGTGCTTGGGTTGACCAGTAACACCAAGTACGATCGTTTAGCTGCTTTTGGGCAATATCGAGTAAAAGGATGGTTTTGTTTTGCCAGGCTCCCTGGCTGAGGTGGTAGGCCAGGCTCAAACCCGCTCCCCCGGCTCCGGTCAGGATAATATCGTATTGATGGGGCATGGCTTTGGTGATTGAGAATGTGAGCTAAAAAAAGGAGAGGTCTTTTGGTAAAAACCTCTCCTTTTGTAAATAAGAGCAATTTTTTACATTACGCCTTCCTTCACACGGCCTTTGGCACGCTCCATTGAATTGATGGCCAGGCTATAGATTACCAAACCAAATCCAATTTTGTTTACGGCATCACCAATGTTGTAGATAAGGTCCATGTCACGGATATTCAGCACCGCACGCAACCACCCATCTGTCTCAATAGCCATGTAGCCAATTGGGTAAATGGCCCAACCTACCAATACAAACCAGGCCAGGGTTGAAAAAGCCTGCTGCAAGATAGGATCATTTGAGTTGCCTGCCAATTTCTTAGCCGAACCCAACCATACTTCATACAAAATGCCTACATAACCAACCGTTGAGATAATTCCCCACAGTACGCTGTTGTCGCGGAAGGTGGTCTCACCCAAATAACCCGCTACCAGCATCAATACAGAATAGGCAATCATTTTCCAGAGCAAACCGATGCTTGCACCAAAGGCTTTCAGGATGAGATAAAACTCAACACACATCAACGGAACCGTCAGAATCCAGTCAATGTAGCGAAACTGGGTAGGCGAAGTGCCATTGGCTATCCAGTAGTCGCGCATGTACCAGTAGTGAGCGGCGGCGATGAACGTAATAAGACCAGAAACCAGCAATGAGGTCTTCCACTTGCCTTCTACCCGGTTGCTCTCAATGAAGAAGAACACGGAGGCAGCCGTCATTGCCATAAAACCGATGAAGAATGTGAAGCCGACATAGTCATTTGACTTTAGCTCGGCGGCCAACAAGAGCGATAAAAAATTTTGTGTTGCCATGATGTGAAAAATTATTAATCTGTCAATAAAAAATTGGAGAATATTTACCCGAAGAACTACGTGTTCTTTATTTTGTTTAGGAAAAGGTTAAAAAAATTTAACACTTTTTACGAGACTAGGCACTTGTCTGCTTGCTGGCTCCTCATCCACTTCCAATTCTTATGTTTGTTTAGTTTTTGCTCTTTTCTAGGACCTGAATGACAAGGAGTAGTTCAACAAAATTTTCCGAAATAAAAAATTGGATTTCAAAAAATTCCGATAGTTATACTATTATAAAAAAGTTGCCGATTGTAAGTTATTTTTACTTTTTACACTTTCCAATTGTATCAATAATTACTGAAAGTTGATTTTGTTTTAAATTCTCTACGAAAAAATAAACAAATTGCCGGAAAGTAAGCCCTGAAATTTCTTAAATAGCTGTTTTTCAATATTCTAGCTTCTCGGTGCTTCTGCTTGTTATGAAGCTTGCCAATACCCCATTCAGGGGAAGTAATTGATTTATAAGCGTTTGCAACGCTGGGCACTTTTTTGGATAAAACTGCATTATAGCAATAAAATGTATCAACAACTATTATTAAAACAACTATTCCCAATGTCTATGAAACCAAATTTCATCAAAGGCTTGCACCACGTAACCGCCTTGGCCAGCGATACCCAGCAAAATGTCAATTTTTATGTAGGGGTATTGGGGCTTCGGCTGGTAAAGCAAACCATTAATTTTGACGCACCCGAGGTGTATCACCTTTATTATGGGGACTATGAAGGAAATCCAGGCACTATTCTCACCTTTTTCCCCTTTGCGGGCAGCCGGCGGGGCAAAAAAGGAAAAGGCCAGTTGACCTACACGGCTTTCTCGATTGGGATAGATTCACTACCCTACTGGATGGCGCGTTTAGCCGCTTTTGCCATCGATTTTGAGGGGCCAAAAACACGTTTTTCGGAAACTTATATCCGCTTTGAAGACCCCGACGGCCTGGGGATAGAATTGGTGGCCAATCACCTCGACCGACGAAAGGGCTGGGACAGTGGGGTGATTCCCGCCGAGCACGCAATCAAAGGCTTTTATGGTGTAAATCTGCTCACCCACGACCCTGAACGCACCGTGCAAATGCTGACCACCTCGCTCAACCACCGCCTCGTCCAAGAGCAAAACGCTTATCTGCGGTTTGAGGTAGAAGGAGCAAGCGTTCCCGGATATGTGGATGTGCAGATGGACCAAACGGCCCTGCGTGGAACACCCGGCGCGGGAACTGTCCATCACTTGGCTTTTGCCACTGCTTCGGACGAAAGCCAGCTTGAGCTCCGGGAGGCCCTGCTTGGCCAGGGTGTGCAAGCTACCCCTGTACTGGACCGCCAGTATTTTCACTCGATTTATTTTCGAGAGCCGGGAGGCGTATTGTTTGAAGTAGCGACCAATCCGCCCGGCTTTGCTGTGGACGAAGCCCAGGAAAGCCTGGGACAATCGCTCAAACTCCCGGCCTGGCTCGAGAGCCAACGTGCAGGCATTCAGGGCGGGCTGCCCTCTTTCACTAAGCCAAGCGTTTTTCCACAACCCTAACATAAATAAAATGCAACCTCATCAAGGACAAACACTGGCAAAAAGGGGCAAAAGCCTGGAAGAAGCCCAGGCTGCCATGATTTTGATACATGGCCGGGGCGCCACGGCGGAAGGCATGCTGGGCTTAGTAGATGAGTTTTACGCCTCAGATTGGGCCTACCTAGCTCCCCAGGCTTGGGGGCATAGCTGGTATCCTTATAGTTTTTTAGCTCCTATACCCCAAAACGAACCTGGGCTTTCGTCCGGACTTTGGATAATAGACCAGTTGGTGCAAGGTCTGTTGGCAAAGGGCCTTCCCTCTCAGAAAATCGTGTTGCTTGGATTCTCGCAAGGAGCCTGTCTGGCACTCGAGTATGCCGCCCGACATCCACGCCCCTATGGGGGCATAATCGGGCTAAGTGGCGGTTTAATCGGGCCTTCGGGACCTGTGCCGCTTTATGAAGGTGACATGGGTCGAGCACCCGTTTTTTTAGGCTGTAGTGATGTGGACCCACACATTCCCCTAGAACGTGTGCAGGAAAGCAGTGCCATTTTCAAAAGTCTGGGGGCGGAAGTAAGGGAGCATATTTACCCCAATTTGCCACATACGGTTGTGGAGGACGAGCTAATATTTGTGAGGCAATTGATGGCTGACCTTGTCCCTCCTTCTGAGCCTTCGCGCTAAAAGAAAACTTCTCTGAGGCAAAAGTAGCGGCGAGCGGTCAAAGGCGAGAGAAAACAAATCTGGTACATTCGCCAGGGATTGCTAAAGAGAAAAAACCGATTAACCCAGCAATATTGCCGCCCATTAATCAGTTATTATACCAACTAAGCCGAAGCAATCCACCTAAGCCGTGGCAAAATTATTGCTCTCAGCAAAGTTAAGTTTTAGTAAAAGTTTGAAGATAGTTTATCAAAAAGCTAGGTTTTTTAAACCTGTTTTTTTTCGTTAGAATAAACTAAATACTGTGCCAAAGTAGGTGTTTTTTTACAAATCAGAATAAATGCCGTGTTTTTTTTCTCCCATTATGGAATAATAATCTTAAATCAAGACTTTCAAGGCTTTACACTGCTTTCAAGAGGGCGGCTTTTGCGCAAGGCAAATAAATCTAAGCAAGCGGATACGTAAACTTATAAATGCTCTCTAGCCCCTCCAAACCTTCCATTTTGCAAACTGGTATAATCAAGCCATCGGCCATATCATAAACCCAACCGTGGAGGACCAATTCTAGGCCGTCACGCCAGGCATGCTGGACAATAGAGGTTTTGGCCAAATTCAGTATTTGCTCACGTACATTAAGCTCTACTAAACGATTCAGACGCTTTTCTGTTTCGGGTATGGCTTCCAACTCTTGCTTATGCAAGCGATACACATCTTTAATATTGCGGAGCCATTTATTGATTAGCCCAAAATCATCTTGGGTCATTGAAGCCCGAACCCCTCCGCAGCCATAATGGCCACAAACAATGATATGCTTGATTTTGAGCACATCTACCGAATATTGCAGCACACTGAGCATATTAAAATCAGTATGTACGACCATATTGGCAATATTACGATGCACAAAGAGGGTCCCCGGTTCGGTATTGGTGATGGTTTCGGCAGGTACGCGGCTGTCTGAGCAGCCAATCCAGAGAAAATAGGGTTTCTGTTCCTTGACTAATTTCTCAAAAAAATTCGAATCAGTGGCCAGGCTTTCCTTTACCCAGGCTTTGTTTTGAAGTAAAAGTATTTCGTGAGGCAGCATAATTTATTACAATCAGTTTAACAAAATCAGCAATTGCTTCTTCGGGGGGCACAACCTTGGCAAAGGATACTTTACGGGCAGGAGGGGTATAGTTGGAAATATTGCGAAATTCTACCTGTATTTGCTTGTGCTGGGCCTCAATTTTGAACTCATCCAGTACCTCCAATATATCATTGTCAATAAATTGTGCTTTTGTGCCATCAATGATAACCGCCGAATTGGGGGTAATACCCTCCAAACTTTTAATTAGAAGCGGCTTGTTTAGAAAAGATACATCCTTGTTCAGCCTTATCAGATAATGCTGCCCATCCTGTACCATCAAAATCGCGGCGTGGAAGTTGGTACGAATCACGTAAAAAAGACCCACCACGATTCCGATGCTCACCCCAATCAACAAATCAGTAAACAAAATCGCGATAATGGTAACCAGAAAGGGAATAAACTGGGCCATCCCCTTGCGAAATACGCGAAAAAATAAAGAAGGCCGAGCCAATTTATACCCCACCACCAACAAAATAGCCGCCAAGCTGGCCAAAGGAACCTGATTGAGGTAGGGCCAGAAAAAAATCACGGCCAAAAACAACAAAAGACCATGAATGATGGTGGCTGACTTAGTGCGCCCCCCGGCATTTATCAAGGCAGAACTACGCACAATCACCGAAGTAATCGGAATCCCGCCTATCAGTCCAGCCACGATATTACCCGTGCCCTGAGCAAATAACTCCCGATTGAGCGGTGATTTGCGCTTGTAAGGGTCAAGCTTATCTACGGCCTCAACGGTGAGCAATGATTCAATACTGGCCACAAAACCCAGGGTAAAGGCGGTAATCCACACTTCCTGATTTGCCAGAAAAGCCCAGTTTGGAAAGGTAAAACCGCCCAAAAAATCCTGAAAGCTTTTGACTTCGGGCAAAGTGACCAAATGTTCACCTTTTAAATACAGGAAAGGAGCCCCTATTTGAAAAGCCAGGTTGAGTAAAGCCCCTACCAATACCACCACGAGTGCTCCGGGCAGCCAGGTCATTTTTTTCAATCGGGTTTTTTCCCACAGTATCAAGATACCAATACAGAGGGTACTTATCACCAAGGCTCCCCATTCAATATGGCCCAGGGCGTGAATCAAGGCCGTGAATGTATTCTCATCGCCTGCTTCCTGGAAGGCCAGCCCAAAAAGCTCATGGTCATAGCCTACGGCATGAGGCAGTTGTTTCAAAATCAAAATCACCCCGATAGCGGCTAGCATCCCTTTGATTACGGTGGCGGGAATGTAGTAGGCAATAAATCCTGAACGAATAAAGCCCAGTACCATCTGAATAATCCCCGCCAGAAAAACCGCCACCAGAAAGCCCTCAAATGCGCCAATGCGTTCTAATCCCATCACGACAATCGCCGTAAGGCCCGCCGCAGGCCCACTCACACTGAGCTGAGATTTGCTAATCAGGGGGACTATCAGCCCCCCGATAATCCCGGCGATAATGCCCGAAAAAAAGGAAGTATTGGAAGCCAGAGCCAACCCTAAGCAAAGTGGAATGGCGACTAGAAACACCACCAAACCCGCCGGTAAATCATATTGCAAGTGTGCCAGCGGATTCTCTGACTTGAGAGTCATCTTTTTTTGCATGGATGTATTTATGATAGCAGACCTAGGTTATGCATATATTTTGCTAGTAAATTTAAATAAATATTTGGGGATTGGAACAAACCTCCAAAAAAACAAAAAAACGCGCTGGTAATTAAGCGCGTCTTCTGTCTTATAATGAATCTTGTCCAAATCTTGGTGTTTTACCACAAAAACTGCGGGCATTTCAAACCTACATTAATGATATAGCTTAGGTGGACGCCGGTTACGAAATACATATCCCGGCTTTGGGGGTTGCCCCGAGTGCTTTGGCCTCTTTCAAAAGAAGGTACCGTTTGATAAACTTGGCC
>JAAUUB010000274.1 GCA_012031215.1 Microscillaceae bacterium
TAATCTAAATCCTCTCTCAGGCCATCCTTATTAAAAAAATCGCCTGAGAACCGCAGGCAGCTATCTGCGGATTTTCATTAAACAAGCGGATTTGCTGTTCAAAACGATTGGGCATTGAAATGTCATCACTGTCTTGAACAGCATAGAAATCTCCGGTGATTGTAGCAAGACCAGCATTACGGGCAAAGGGAATTCCTTTGTTATGAGGTAGGCTAAGAACTTTTATGCGCTTATCTTTGAAATTCTTAATAATATCCAGGCTGTTGTCAGTAGATCCATCATCAACTACAATAAGTTCAAAAAAAGGGTAAGTTTGATTCAATATACTATTAACCGCTTCCGCTAAATAAACGGCACGATTATAAACTGGCATTACAACAGAAATGATATTTTTGGCTTCCGTGATTTTAATGTTAAGAGTTAAGAATCAGGTAAATCATAAAGTACTGATAATCTGTTGCTTGATATGGTTTTCAATCCTTATAAGATTCATGCATGAGAGCTTTAAATTGATTATAGGCTGTTTTTTAGCCATTTAGCATCGTGTTCATAATTAAATTTTATAAGTAAATCTTGTGCTTTCTCAAAAAATGCAATCTTTTCTTCCTGGGTTAATTCCTGCATCCAAGTTGTTTTGTTTTCGAGAATAGGTTGATTGACCTGCCAATTTCTGAAGTCATTATGATGCGTATTATCATATTCGGATTTGGAAAAAGTCTTGCTGCCGAAAAAGTGTTTGGGATTTTTATGGTAGTTAAGAATTTCTTCCTCAAAGCTGAGGCCTAGAAAACTAAGTACTCCCTTCATTGTATTTACCGGGTTTTCTTTCAAGGCTTCTAATTTTACCAAATAAAGATAATGAGCATCTAAATGAGAAATGGCAGCCTGATTATCATTAATCCAACGTTGGAGAGCAGTATCATAATTAAATTCTTTTCTCTTTTTCATAGATGCAACTGCCTCTCGCCCATCTCTCAGCATCAGAATAAATTTGGCTTTTGGAAAGTCTTTCAAAATATTGTTAATATGCAAGATATGTTTAGGGGTTTTCTCAATTAAAAATTGATTTTGGCGGTAATTGTAAATATTTTTCAATTCCGCCAACCAAAAATATAAAAGTTCGTGCCTTTTAGCATAATTAGCTGGATTGTGATACAATTCGGTTTCAAAAGGAATAGCAGCACATTGAGAATGGGCATCCAAAATCCTGAGCATAATGGATGTGCCACTGTGTCCGCAACCAATTACAAAGATAATCCTAAGGTTTTTTGCAGTAAATTTTTTGAAATACCAATTGCGCCATAGATATGTTTGGAAAGTATTTTTTTGGTTAATTTCGTAAAAGACATCAAATTTTCCATAGATGATCGATTAAAATTTGATTTTCTTTAACTATAAAAAACTGGTCCTGATGAGAATCACCTGAATAAACTTCAAAACTAACCTGATGCTGGAGCCAATCTGCTACTTCGCCGTTGATTTCGCAATACAAATTCAAATAATAACGACCCCGAGACAGTGGCAGTTTAGGGATTTTGCAGATAAATACCCCGGAATATCTTAATTTTTCTGGCCGAGAAGAAAAAAAACTGGACACTGGCCAAGAGGCTGCCCCCAATTATTCAATATCCCAATGGATAATTTAATGTCCTTAACTGCATCAACTTTCATGTTTAACGTGTATTTGATTTCAATAGATAATTCCTGACCTGATTGGATGGTCTTCTTGAAATTATCAATGTGGTTATGGAAATTGAGGGATGTAAAGGTGATATTTTGGTTGCCTTTCCTGGATTTGTCTTTCAAAGAAAAAAAATCGTTTATCTTATCTTTTTTATCGATATTATTTAAATAAATACTTATTATACTGTCCTGTTCTCCAACAGCCATTATTTTTCCATTAATAATTAAAAGACCTCTATTGCATAATCTTTTAATTGTGCCAAGATTATGGCTCACAATAATAAGGGCTTTCTCTTTATATTGATTAATGCGCTCCAGTTTGTCAATTGCTTTTCTTTGAAAGCCCTGATCTCCTACTGCAAAGACCTCATCTAAAATCAAAATATCGGCATCGAGATGGGCGGCTACCGAGAAAGCCAGCCGCACATACATTCCTGAGGAATAGTACTTCACCGGCGTATCGATAAATGCAGAAACGCCCGAAAAATCTACAATTTCCTCAAATTTTTGCCGGATTTCTTGCTGCCGCATGCCCAGCATCGCGCCATTGAGAAAGATGTTTTCGCGACCAGTAAGTTCCGGATGAAAACCTGTGCCTACCTCCAGCAGGGCCTGCACCCGGCCCTGGATTTCTATCCGACCTCGGGTGGGCTCGGTAATCCGGGCCAGTATTTTGAGCAGGGTGCTTTTGCCTGCTCCATTGGGACCAATGATGCCCAGCACCTCGCCTTTTTTTACTTCAAAATTGATGTTTTGCAAGGCCCAAAAGTGGTCTTTTCTGTTCCGGAGAATATTGCTCCAAGCCCCCAAAGAAAAGATATTTTTAGTCCCTTTTTTCTGATAAAGGGGATAGGCTTTGCTAAGATTCTCGACCCTAAGGGCAATGTCGTCCATTAGCGGCGCAGGATTTTGGTTTGGGCTTTTTTCCCCCTGTATCCAGAAGGAGAAGATACAATCCGGCGGGCAGATGTCCCAGTTCCATGGTTTGGGTCTGAGAAAATTGGCTAAATCCCTGGCGATAGATTTCCCGGCCAAGCATATCGGTGATTTTTACATCCAGGTGCGGGATTGGGGCGGAAGCGGGCATCAGGCGCAAAACCTGTTCAAAAGGATTGGGGGCTATCAAAACACCCAGTTCTTCCGGGCTGGTCAGGGCATTGGGATTGCCAACAATATTGACCTGTCGGGAGGAAAGCGAAACACAACCATTGGCATTGAATGCTTTAAGAATCACCTCGAAGCTGGCCTGGTCCTGACCAGCCGGAAGTTGAAAAGTATAGGTAGGAGCCAGTTCAGTGCTAATTTGTCCATCCCCAAAATCCCATTCGTATTCGGTTGCATTTTGCGAAAGATTATTGAAGCTGAGGGTCAGGGGGGCAAAGCCATTGATGGGGCTGAGGCCAGGTTCGTTTAAGACTGCAAAAGCACTGATGGCATTGGGCAAGACACTTACATTTTGGGTCAACTCTTTTGGGCAGGCAAAAGTGCCCCGCGCCACTAGCCTTACTGGATAAGTGCCCGGACTGGCAAAGGTAAATACCGGGTTTTGCAGCGTGGAAGTGCCCAGTAGGGTCGTGCCGTCGGTGTCAAAGAATGTCCATTCCCAGTGGTCAATGTCCCCGCTTACGGCTTCGGCCAGTTGGCTCAAATCTTCAAAACTGGTAGGGGCTCCGGCACAGGCATTGAGAAAAGAAAAATTGGTTTGGGTATCGGTCGGGTCAAGTGAAATCACCTGACTGACACTGGCCCCACAACAAACCTCATTGTTGATATTCAGGCTGACGGTGTAACGCTGGCCGGGCTCAAAAACCAGTAAATTCTGGGCTTGTACCTCAATGTTGTTGATTTCTTCGGAGGTCTTGGGTCCGCGTACTATCCAGTTATTATATTTGAATGAGGGGTCCAGCCCCAGGCTGGCAATATCGTTTCGCCCGGCTGAGAAGGTCTGCCCGTCTCCAAAAAGCCAGGTGCGCCGAGTAAGGATAGAGCCCAGGTCGGCGTCGGCAACGGGTACCTGGCTCAGGTCTTCAAACACGACTTTGCCCGTTTCGCAATCCAGGCTTCGAATCGTAAAATTGGCTTGTGGGGGGGCACTGCGAATTTTTACCACCTGCGTCAGGGTATTGCTACAGGCTACCTCGGCATTGTTGATGGTCAATTTTACTTCATATTCTCCGGGGGCGGTAAACGTATGAAGCGGATTTTGCAGGGTAGAAGTTTGGCCATCCCCAAAATCCCAGAGGAGAGTGTTGAAATAAGGAGCCCCCGTCGTGAAGCCCGGACTTAGGTTGTTGAACTGAATGCTTTGGCCAAAACAATCGCCTAAATTGCCCAAAGCCTGTACGAGGCCATCGCTGCAATTGGCAAAATTACTGATGGTAAAAGCACCAGTAACCGCATCAATCACCTCGATGGAGTCGGTATATACCCGGCCTGGATTGCCATTGGCATCAAAAGTGCGTAAATTGATGTAGTTGCGCCCGGCGGCCTGGCGTAAAAACTGAATATTGCCACTTGCCGTGCTTGCCACATCTGTGCTGGCATTGCAGAGGTTCGGAAAATCTACCCGAATCAGTTCATTGTCATTGAAGGGCGGGACTTGGTTGGGATGGCGGTTGATGGCGAAATAGAACCAATTCGAGTTATCTAATTCAAGAGAAGCAGCAAAGCAAGGCCTATTTGCTTGGTTTTGCGTGCCCAATAGTCCAAAATTGCTAAAATTTGTTAGTAGCCCACTATTATTTAACAGGTTATTTCCTAAATTAAGCCTATAAATATTCCCATTCCCATCTAATGTAAAGAGAAAGTGCTTATTTCCATCCTTTACAATATCAATATTCCGGGCACTCATACTAGAAGGGAAGGCAGCGCTTAAATTGGAAATATTACTTACCTCTCTCTGTGAAATTAATTCTCCAAAATCTAGGCGATAAACCGTGTTTCCGACATTAGTACTAACAAAAAAGCCGTACCATCTGTCTTGGTAATAGAAGAAATCCAAATCTCGCCAATTTAATACTTCCGGAAAATTTAAAACTAATTCATGATAAGTGGGGGTGTTATTTTGTAAACTAGGCCCAAAATCTATGAAAACTAGCTTATTTTGCGTCAGAGTGCTTCCTCCAGTCAGTGGACGGTCGATTACTTGAACTAATACAATATATTTTCCATCTTCATAAAAAACGTTTGTTTCTCGCCCTGCTCCTTTTAAAATTGTGTTGTTGAAATTGAAAGCTGTTGGAATGTTACGAAGACTATTTCCAAAAGATAACTTTACCAGTGAACCATTTGTAATGCCACCAGAAATGCCGTTATTCGTAATGAAACCAAACCAATCTCCTGAT
>JAAUUB010000004.1 GCA_012031215.1 Microscillaceae bacterium
CCTGCGGTATTGCCCAGGTCTATCAGGACCGATGGCTGCATTTTACCACCACTGCGGCAATCTGCGCCTCGGGGCAGAAATAAGCAAATTAGACAATGATGCCGCCCTGGCGGTGTATGCCAGTCCTTCGGCCAATTGTAATGATTTGAGCTTGCTGGCTTGTACGGATGCTTCTGCCGGAACAGGTGATGAACTATTGGAATTTGATGCCCTTGCGCCCGGCACCTATTTTATCCGCTTGATGAATGTAGCCGATGCAAATGTCCTCAATGGCGAATTTTGCCTGTTTGAAGTGGTTTCTCGGCTCAATTGTGCAGATTTGCCTGCGGCTCCGGCTGTCTTGGTGGGCGACTGCAACTTGCCCGTGAATGTATTTGCCGATTACCCCAGCACCGCCGATGTGCCCGGTACTTGTGTAAATGAAACCTCTCCTTCGGCCTGGGTCAAATTTGAGCCAACGGTTTCCGGCCTGGTTACGGTCAATTACCTAAGCACGAGCGGCGGTCCCCGTCCCGGGCTGGTTGTGTATGAAAATCCGGCTGCCTGTGGCAGTTTACCCGCTCCCTTGGTGTGCCAAAATCTTACCGCCGGGCAGGGAAATGATATTACACTGAGTTTTACGGTTGCCGCCGGCAGCACCTATTATTTCAACATTGTCAATAATGGCGCACCGGCAGATATGCTGGGCAGCCTCTGTGTGTATGCTGGAAGTGCGCCGGCGGGCACTTTTTATACCGCTGCTCCGGTAGCCATTGATGGCACGGCCTGCCCGCTTCCTTTTAATGTATTGAGTGGCCTGCGGCTGGGCACTGAAACAGACAATGAAAATGGCCTGAACAATGCGCCGCTGGTGGACCCGGGTTGTCCGGCAGGAACTCCACAATGGGATGCCTGGGCTAGTTTTGTTATAACTGCGCCACTGCCCGAACCCATCATCATCCAGTATGACAATAACAACAACAATGGTTCTCAGGCCGACAATGCCGCACTCTATGTTTATAAAGGCGAAAACATTGCGACACTGAATACAAACCTGACGGATTACTTTCGGGAAGATTGCAATACAGCACTCAGCGACGGAACCCTGACGGCGATGGTGCTCGACCAAAAACTGGTGGGAATTTCGGTTGTGGGCAATACGCCTTCGGTGCCAGCCAATCCCTACACCGGGCTTCCCTGTACGGCGGGCACACTGCGTGAAGATATTTGGTTGCGATACACCCCTGCCGCCAGTGGGCCCTTCCTCGTCGCTTTCTCAAATGCCAACCAGAATGTAGGGATTGAAGTGTATAATGGCTGCAATACCCAAATTAGCAATGGTTGTGCTAACCAATATGCGGACTTCCGCGACGAAAGCGTGGTGGTGGACGGCCTGGTGGGCAATAATTACCTCATCAGAATCAAGAATTTTGGTGGCGCAGACCTGACGGGCGATGTGGGGGTATTTAGCTTGATTGAAAAAATTGCCTGTGCTGATATTTTGGCCGAAGGCACCGAAAGCATCACGCTGGATGCCAGCCTGCCCGGTTATGAGGTTAATAAGACCTATTACATCCGGGTGGCCAATGTGGATAATGGTAATTCCATTGCTGGTTCGCTTTGTATCTTGAATGAATTCAAAATACAGGGTGATTTGTGCAGCACGGCTTTAGGTTTCATTGAGGGCGATTGTGGAAAAAACTTCCCCATCACTGCCGATTTTAAAGATATTCAGGCCAATGTGGATAAGCCTGCTTGCTTGGGAGCCAAGAATATTGGAGAAGATGGCTGGGCCGTCTTTACAGCCAGTAGCAACAGCACCACCATCGAGTATGCCAATACCGATGGCAATGATTTGGCCCTGGCAGTTTACAGAGGCAGTTGCGGCAATGACCAGTTCACGAGTACGCTGACCCTGGTAAATTGTGCCGATGCTTTGGGAACTGTCAATGGAGTAGAATCTATTGAAGTCAATACCATTCCCGGCTTGCAATATTTTGTCCGGGTGATGGTCATGGCCCCCAATACCACGCTTACAGGTCGGATTTGTATCCGCGAAACCTCCCAGACCAATGTCTGCGACGAAAGTGAAATGCAGACACTTTTTGTGAGTGATTGTAATGTGCGCTTTGATGTGCCCGCCAATTTTACCAATGATGGCGTGAACCTCCGCGATATTGTGGGCAATGTGTTTCCGCCCCATCAAACTGGGGCTGACCCGCCGGTATCACCCCAGTTTGTTTGCGATATTGACCTGAACAATGCCGGGGGAATCCCTACACCAGCCCGAGATGCTTGGATACGCCTGATTGGCACGGGCCGGGTGATGACCCTGCAATACCAGAATAATTCGGAGCCTGGGCTCGAGGCCAGCAATCCGGCACTGGTGCTGTATGCCCCCTTGCTCAGCGTGGGGCCCCTCAACTGCGGCACGGGCATCAATGGGGCGGGCAACGAAGAGGCGGGCAATGAATTTGCCTGCGCCAACCAATTCATCACGACCAATAAGCAAACTGAAACGCTCTCTTTCCTTTCGCAGGCGGGCCAGATTTATTTTGTGCGGGTACTAGACCTGGCCCCTGCCGCTCCAGGGAGTCGGGGAATGACGGGCTTGATGTGTGTGTCGGATGGAGACCAGTCCTATAACACCTGTGCCGATACCCTGAGCATTGAAATCGGGGATTGCAATGTGGCGGTCAATATTACCAATGGCATCAATACCTTTAACGGGCCTAATTTGCCTGATTGTGAAGACAATGATGCCGGGGCAAATCCTATCTCCGGCTTTAATGATGCCTGGGTAGTGGTGAAAACGCCCACTGGACCACTTCCCGACGACGAAATCACGATTCAATACGACAACCGCACCGGAAGCCTAGCCCCGGTTACGGATATTGCCCTGGCCATTTATACCATTACCGACTGTAATGATTTTGGCACATACACCCTGGTAGGATGTTCCGATTTTCTCAAAACGCCAGCAGGTATTGCCGAGGAAGGCATTGAGGCCGTTACTTTTAGCATTGACCAGGCCACCGGCGGCGAAACGTACTATGCCCGGATTATCAACAAAAGTACCACCAATACCGCTTTTGGAGATGTCTGCGTGTTTTACGGAACGGACATTGCCGAAGCAACCTGCTCTGATGCCTCTGACTATGGCGAACTGAATGGCGAATGGCGCGGATTTGAAGTCCTGGGCGATTGGACTACCGACCGCGACCAGCCTACCGATGAAATTCCGCCTTGTGTGATTCCGGGAGGCAGTAATCCTACCAGCTTTGACCCGCCCATTCGCTCACACGGTTGGTTCCGGTTTACGGTGCCTGATTTTGAGCCGGCTATTGAATTTGTTACGATTCAGTTTGACAATGATAATTTTATTCCGGGCAACCCGGAAAACGCTGCCATTGCCGTTTATTCTTCGCCTTCGGGAGTGCAGGGGGTGAATGTCAATTGTGGCGCAGCAAGCTACAATGGGGGCGGACCAACTGGCTATGACCCCCGGACTTTTGCTGACCCCAGCCTTTACATTAATCCCAATGGGATGTACTTCCTGGATTGTGCCAATTTTGTGTGGGAAGGCACAGAAACGCTCACCATTCCGGTGCTTGAGAACCGCACGTATTATGTCCGGGTGATGAACATTGCCAATCGGGTGGACCCGGATAATATGCCGGGCCGGGTGCGGGTTTTTCCTTTTGCCCGTTGTGTAGAAGGCCCCAACCTGATTGTAGATGAAACCTTTGCCAATTGGGGGGCAATGACCATTACTGGCCCGCTGACAAACTACAGTGATGTAAATACCAATCTTACCCACCCCAATCCAAGATTCTCGAGGATCAGGATGCTCCCGGTGCCGGGGAATTTCATATTACCAACATTGCTCGTTTTGCCACTTCTTATGGTTATCAGCGCGATTTGGCTCCCAATGGCACGGCCGAGGCGGTATATAATATTCATGGCAATCTCAATGGGCGCAAAAACGAAATGGTTGCCGAAGGTCGTTACTCGGTAGGTCATACGATACATACCTACAAAGGCAACTGGTTTTGCTATGGACGGGGCTTTTCGGGCTATGGCGGCCATACCCAAACCAATGGCACTACCTGGCAGGCGGTCTATTGCGCCACCGGCGGGCTGGGCGATGAGAGCGAAGCCTGCGACATTATTTGCTACGAAAATGTGGAAGGCACTTGCAACAGCTTTTCCATCGGTGAATTTGGACAGCCAACGGCCAACTTCCCCGCTTTTGTGCCTACCTCGGCAGAGGCCAACTTCTTTATGGTCAATGGCCTGTTTGTGGAAGAAGCCCAGCAGCCGGCCAAAGTATGGTGCCAAACTTTGCAAAGGAGTGTGCCTGGCTCGGTGGGCTATTATGTCTTCCGGGGCTGGTTTCAAAATGTGAAAAGCGGGGGTCAATCCGGGGATGTGCCCCAAATCCGTATCACCGTTTGCGATATGGAAGACCCACTCACTAAGATTATCCCCGATGCCACCATCACACCCCTGACCCCTGATACGCCCCTGCCCGGTACTACCCGCACCCCTGACCCGGCGGGCCCCACCATCCACGTACCAACCCCGGTCCAAAACCCGGTCAATATGGATGCGAGTACCTTGGGCGATATGACCCTGGCCGCAGGCGGAGCCGCCGGTACCCGCTATGAATATGGGGCCGCTATGCCTTGCAATGCCCCCAGCGAAGCCTCCAATGCCCGCCTGAAAGTGCTCGGGTCTTCATTCTACCTGGAACAAGAGCCCGACCAATGGCAATTGATGCGCTGTATTTATCGTGCTCCGGCAGGCATCTCTGAGTTTAACCTGTGTGTGGAGAATGAATCGCTCACCAAAAACGGAAATGATTTTGCAATGGACGACCTCGAGCTAAGGGAGTGCGAAAATGCGGATGCGGCGGCTTTTGACCGACTGCTTCGGGGCGACCCCTGCGAACTGGCCGACGATGGCGAAGCCCTGGGTTCCAGTGCTCTGAATGTGAGCTTATTGGATTTTGCCGGGGCTCTCCTGGGAGACAAAGTAGTGCTTAGCTGGCTGGTAGCGCAAGAGAATGACCTTTCTCATTATGAAATAGAGCGGAGCCTCAACGGACAAACCTTCAGCTTTCTGGGCCAAAAAGACCCTAAGGCCAGCGACGGAGCGGAATTTAAAGAATATTTTTATCAGGATGCTTTACTGCCCGAAGGCACAAATTTCCTCTACTACCGCCTGAAAATGGTCAAAACCAATGGGGGGGCCAGTCACAGTGGTATCATTCGCATCGATTTGCGTAATCTGCAAGTATTGCCCATTCGCCTAGCCCCCAATCCAGTAGCGGCTGGCGAAACAGCTACCCTGCGTTTTGAAGCCAGTGAAGGCTCGGCGCAAATGGTCATTAGCGATATGATGGGCCGAATCTTACACCAAAGCACTTTGATTACTTTGGAAGGCAATCAAGAAATTGCCCTCGAAACGGAAGGATTGCCGGCGGGTCTCTACATCATCCGAATCCAACAAGGCCCACGCCGCAACTCGATCAAGCTGGTAGTTAAATAAATTACCCTGCTTATTCAGAAAAAGCCCTCTGTGAACGAGGGCTTTTTTTTTGGCTTTTTGCTCCTTGCACAGGCTTTTTTTCCTTTTTATGCAATCCTAAAAATCAATTGGCCGCGCGCAGATTCATAAATCTTGCAGAGGGCTTATTTTTTTGGGTAAAGCAGCCCTGGGAGCCGGGAAGATTTTTTTGCAAATATTTATGAAAAAATTGCCGGTAGGGGCCATTTTTTGAGATTCGTCATATTTTTTCTGGAGATTATCGAGCATATTGCTCCTTAGCTTCCGATGTTTTTCATCTGGAATGAAGTAAGGTTTTTGCCAAAATAGGAATTTTCAAAAAGAGACCTTTTTTTAAGTCTCTGTTTATCAATTCTTTGCAAAACGTGGTATTTTTCTGGATAATCATTTTGTGAATTATAATTTTAAAAATCAAAACGTATGAACCACATCAGCGAAACCCAATTGGAAGACATTGTACGCCAGGCCCAGCTACAATGCCAAGGCTCAGTGATTGAGTGGATTGAAACCGAGCAATTGTTTACAGAGATTTATGGCGATGCCTACTGGAAAGTAAAGCGTAAGTTGTTGCGCGAGGTGAACCTCACTTCACCGTCAAAAAGTAAAGTGGCTATAGCTTAATTCCCCAAAGGGTAATGTCGTCTCTTTGTTGGGTACCAAAGCGGTCAAGGGCGGTCTCGAGGGCAATCTTTTGTTCGGGCATAGGCAGATCAAGGCACTCGGCGAGTGTTTGTTTAAAACGTTTTTGCCAAACCTTTTCCGGTTGGCGTCGGGTTGGTCAAAATATCCATCTGAACTCAGGTAGAGATGCGCGCCAGCCTGAAGATGAAGTATGTGCTCGACAAAATTTTCCTGCTTATCATTTTTGATACGCCCGCCAATGGCCCGGCGGGTGCCCTTCACAAAAATGATTTCTTTTGATTCGGCATAAAAAAGGTTGCCTTTTGCCCCTGCAAAAAGCACCTCAAAGGTTTTTTTCGCCCCGGCCTTTTTTTCTATTCGGCAAAGGCATACTTCCATCCCGTCGTCATTTCCTTTTTGGGCTTGTTTCAAAGCTCGCCGTACTTCAATGTCCAGAATTTCTAAAATGAAAGATGGTTCGTGGATTTTCTTTCCCAAAATGATTTCATTCAAAATCGTATTGCCAATCATACTCATAAAAGCCCCCGGCACACCGTGCCCAGTGCAATCTACAACGGCCACAAAGAGATAGTCTTTGCGTTTTACAAACCAGTAAAAGTCGCCCGAAACGGTGTGCAAAGGGCGGTAAATCACAAAGCAATCGGGTAAATACAGGCGGATTTCGTCTTCGTCGGGCAAGATGGCATGCTGTATCTTTGAAGCATAGTTGAGGCTATCCTGTAAGAGTTGCTGCTTTTGTTCAATTTTCAGGCTTTGGGTTTTGATTTGGCGGATATTTTCCTGCATTTTGACCAGCATAAAGGTGAAATCGCGGGAGAGGTCGCCAATTTCATCGCGGGATTGTATGGGTAAAGGACTGACTTCTTCGGCAAAATCGCTCTGAATCACTTCCATCATAGAGGCCGAAAGACGGCGGATGGGGCGGCTCAGGATGATGGTGAGATAGAAAGCGATAAAAGCAAACAAGCCCAGGCCAATTCCGATGCCGCTAAAGGCTGCCATACGGTTTTGAAAACTGATTTCGTCGGTTTTGAGTAAAATGATACGGCCCAACTCATCAATAGACTGACTGATTTCGTCGCTGATAAAGCTTAGTTTTTGGCGAAGGCCGGATTTGTTGGTAAAGCCAATTTTTTCTTCTGAGAGCGCTAATTCCCGAAACGCATTTTTGTATCCCTCGAGCAGGTCATAGAAACGCTCTCGAACACTGGGATTGGTAATTTTCTGGTCAATTTCATTTTTGAGCGTTTGGATGGTGGCCAGGAGTTTGGTGGTGTATTGGCTCTCTTTGCGGAGGATAAAATCCTTTTCGTGGCGGCGAATCATCAATACCGTTTCCAGATTGAGATTAAATTTGCCCGTCATGGTTTCTATTTCGTGGATATAGCGCCGCATGTGCCCTTCCTGGCCATAGTCTTTAAAGCCGCGTTTTTTAATCAGCGCCACCATTTCCTCGAAAATATGCTCGTATTCGGTGAATCTTTGGGTGATTTTCTTCAATTGTGCTTGCAGGGAAGGATCTTGGAGCTCGCGGGCATAGCCCAGAAACCGAAGCTCGCCCCGAATGAGGTTGATGCTTTTTTGGCGGGCCAAGAGGTATTCACTGGGGCTATTTTGATAATAAAGGGGGTTAATGGTTTCATCGGCAAAAAAATCCCGTTCCAGTTTCTTGGCCAGCAGGTTGTTGAGCTCTATATGGTTGAGAGAGGCCAGCAAGGTGCGGATGTGGCGCTCCTGAAACTCAGAGCGTTGGTTGATGATGATAATTGCCCCAGTGATGACTAGCAGAATCAGGAAAGAAAACAATAACTTTGTACGGATGGTGCGCAAAGCCTGCATAGTTGTGTATTATAGTGGAGAGCAGCAGTTTGTTACAGGCAAAATTAATGCAAGGAGAACGCCTTCGGATTAAGCCTTTGTTAAGAATAGGCTCCGGTGTAAGATATGAACTTAGCTTACAGAATTATGCTCAAGATTGAAAAACTTAGCTATCAATACCAACAGACTAAGGTGCTACAAATAGACCATTGGGAGGTGGCTCCGGGGCAGTCCTGGCTGGTATTGGGGGCCTCGGGCAGTGGCAAAACTACTCTTTTGCATCTGATAGCGGGGATTCTCAAAATGCAGGAAGGGCAGCTTTGGTGGCAAAACACCGACCTGGCCCGCCTGTCGGAAAGTGCCCGCGACCGCCTGCGGGCCAAAAGTATAGGGCTTGTTTTTCAAAAGCCCCATCTGCTGCCCTCCCTGAGTGTGCTCAAAAACCTACGCCTGGCCCAAACCCTGGCTCGCCGTAAAGGCAAACGGCAGGCCTGCCTAGACTTACTGGAAAAACTGGGACTAAGCGAAAAAATGCACGCCCTGCCGCATCAACTCAGCCAGGGGCAAGCCCAGCGTGCCGCCATTGCCCGGGCCTTGGTGCACCAGCCCGCCCTCCTGCTGGCCGACGAGCCCACGGCCAGCCTCGATGATGCCAATGCCGAAAAGGTAGTACACCTCTTACAAGACTTATCCCAGGCGCAGGGCACAAGTTTGGTGATTGCTACCCACGACCAAAGAGTAAAAACGCATTTTCTGAATGTCCTAAAACTAGACTGAACCATGTCCTTGCTAAGCCTGAGCTACCACTACATCCGCCAAAACTGGCTCAATACCTTGCTCAATACCATTTTGCTGGGCCTGGGCATTGGGATGATTGTTTTTCTGATTTTGGTAGAGGTGCAAATCCAGGAAAATTTTCGCCGAAATATAAAAGGAATTAAAATGGTAGTGGGGGCAAAAGGAAGCCCTTTGCAATTGATTCTGTGCAATGTATATCATCTCGATAATCCTACGGGCAACATTTCTCTGGCCGAAGCCCAGGCGATTGCTGCTAATCCTCGCTTTGTCAAAAAAGCCATTCCCCTGGCCCTGGGCGATAACTACGCAGGTTTTCGAATTGTAGGAACAAATGCCGCTTTTTTGGCACACTACCACTTGCGTCTTGCCCGGGGAAAGATTTTTGACCGCCTGATGGAGGTTACAATTGGGGCAGAAGTAGCCCGTGCCACCGGGCTTCGGCTGGGCGATACTTTTCACAGTGCCCACGGCCTAGCCGAGGAAGCCGAGGCCGAATCGCACGAGGCCCACCATTTCAAGGTGGTAGGCATTTTGCAAAAATCAGGCACCGTAGCCGACCAGCTTTTGCTTACCGGAATTCCTGCTTTTTGGCTGGTTCACCAAGAGGGCCAAGCCGCAGACACCCCACCCTGGGCAGCAGCGGGCAAGCCCTTGCCTGATATACTGAAAATGCCTCCCGAAAATCACCAAATCACCGCGCTTCTTATTACTGAATACCGCAATCCTCTGGCTGCCATCAATTTACCCCGGCAAATCAACCAACACACCAGTTTGCAGGCCGCTTTGCCCGCTCTGGAAGTAAACCGAATTTTTGAGCAACTGGGCGTAGGCACGCGGGTAATTGGATTGTTGGCATATATCTTGATCGGTCTGGCCGCTCTAAGCACCTTTATTGCCCTCTACAATGCCTTGCGGGCCCGGCATTACGATTTGGCTATCTTGAGAAGCTTGGGGGCTACGCGGGGGCAGCTCTTTGGTCTTATGCTCCTGGAGGGTTGGCTATTGGCCTGTCTGGGCTTGGCTCTGGGCCTGGCCACGGGCCATCTTACCGTGGAATGGATTGGGCACTGGGAAGGCTTTGCAGACAAACTGGCCCTCACGGGCTGGCGTTGGGAAAATACCGAATATCAACTCATCATCTTGATTTTTGGAGTAGGTTTTTTGGCGGCTTTGCTTCCTGCCTGGCAAAGTTATCGCTTGGAAGTAGGGAAAATATTGGGGAAAGCCAATGGATAAGTCAATCCTTTAAGAAGGCGTTATTTTTTGTTCAGAAATCCCTTTATTTGCAAAGCAGCTAGCCCAAGCCCCTGCAATTCTTTGGAAAGCTCGGGGGATTGAGCACCAAGACCGGCCATTTCTTAACGGATGAGCAAAGGGCAGGAACCTAAACATGAGTACATTTCAAAATTAAATTATGAGCAATATTGCCACAAGCAACCCTCCTTTGGCCGAAAGAGTGCATCGTTTGGAAGTTTCTCAAACCATTGCTATGGCCCAAAAAGCCCGCGAACTGGCCGAGCAAGGTTTGCCCGTTATCAAACTGACCCTGGGAGAGCCAGATTTTCAAACCCCAGACCATATCAAAGCCGCCGCCAAACAGGCCATCGATGAGGGCTTTACCTATTATACGCCTGTGCCGGGCATTCAGGAATTACGCCAGGGCATTGCCCAAAAACTCCGACGGGACAATGGGCTGTCTTGGGAGGCTAAAAATATTGTGGTTTCCACCGGGGCCAAACAATCGCTGGCCAATATTTTCCTAGCTTTGCTCAATCCTGGCGATGAAGTGGTGATTTTGGCCCCTTACTGGGTGTCTTACAGTGAGATAGTAAAGCTGGCCGAAGGCGTGCCCGTTATTGTTACCAGCGGGGTGGCCCAGGATTTTAAAGTCAGTGCCGAACAGGTAGCCGCCGCCATTAGCCCCCGCACCAAAGCTATTTTATACTCCTCCCCCAGCAATCCAACTGGGGCCGTTTTTAGCCGGGCTGAACTAGAGGCCCTGGCCGAAGTAGTCGCCCGGCACCCGCAGGTCTATGTGGTCGCCGATGAAATTTATGAATACATCACTTTTGTGGAAGATTATTTCAGTATTGGGGCGGTTCCCGCCATTCAAGACCGGGTCATTACTGTCAATGGTTTTTCAAAGGGCTTTGCGATGACGGGCTGGCGGGTAGGCTATATGGCCGGGCCAGACTGGCTGGCCCAGGCTTGTGATAAAATACAGGGGCAGGTAACCTCGGGCACTTGCTCCATCGCCCAAAAAGCGGCCTTGGCAGCCATCACCAGTGATTTAGGCCCAACCATGGCCATGAAAGCGGCCTATCAGCGTCGGCGCGACCTCATGATTAGCCTGAGTGCCGACATCCCGGGCTTCAAGACCAATATACCTCAGGGAGCTTTTTATTTGTTCCCGGATTTGAGTGCCTATTTCGGCAAATCTTTTGGTGGAAAAGTGATACAAGATGCCGATGATTTATGCCTCTATCTATTGAGTGAGGCCCACGTGGCCACAGTACCTGGCTCGGCCTTTGGGGCTCCGGATTGTATTCGGATTTCGTATGCTGCCTCCGATGAAGAATTGGTAGAAGCCATGAGCCGCCTGCGGGTCAGTTTGGCGAAATTGATGGAATAAACAAGGCTTGCTTTCCAAAGATTAAAAATATGGCTTTGCCAAATGCAGAAAAAGTTTTTTCCGATTTTCAGCAAGTAAAGGCGCTTGTGGTGGGGGATGTCATGCTGGATTCCTATCTCTGGGGTGAAGTACATCGCATTTCTCCCGAAGCCCCCGTGCCTGTGGTGAATGTAAAAAGCGGGAGAGAAGACTGGGAGGAGCGGCTAATGTAGCCCTGAATCTCAAAGCTTTGGGGGCACAGCCCCTGCTTTGTGCGGTGGTGGGCCAGGATGAAGAAGGCAAAGCCTTGGCTCAGTTGCTGGCCGAAGAACAAATAAGTTCCGAGGGGCTTCTTTACAGTGCCTCCCGCATTACTACGGTCAAGCACCGTATCCTGGCCGGCCATCAGCACCTCCTGCGGGTAGATGCCGAAATCACCAAGCCCTTGGAGCCCTCAGACCGAGAAGCACTTTTAGAAATCATACTTACCTTATTGCCTGATTGTCAGGTGCTTATTTTTGAAGATTATGACAAAGGCATTTTGGATGAAACCCTCATTCAGGCACTCATCCAGGAAGCGAAGGCCTTGCGCATCCCGACCGTAGTGGACCCTAAAAAGCGAAATTTTTGGGCCTATAAAGGGGCCACGCTCTTTAAGCCCAATTTGAAAGAGCTAAGGGAGGGCCTAAAAACGGAAATTGATGCCCAAAGCCTGGAGGGACTGCACCAGGCTTCTACGGCCCTGAAGCAAAGGCTGGCCCTGGATCAGGTTTTGGTTACGCTCTCCGAATGGGGCGTATATTTGGATGGTACAGAGGAGCCTTTTCATATTCCGGCGCACGTGCGTAGCATTGCCGATGTATCGGGGCAGGCGATACGGTGGTGAGTGTTGCCGGGCTTTGTCTGGCCTTAGGCTTACCTACTTATCAGATGGCGGCCCTGGCCAATCTTGCGGGGGGACTGGTGTGCGAGCACCTGGGCGTTGTTTCTATTGACCGGGGGCGTTTATTTCAGGAAGCAATTGCCAACAAACTATTTGTATGACCAAAGTCCAGAAGACCCTTGAACAATTAAATGAGCTACTTTACAACAGCCGGGAGCGCATCTACGGCATCCTGAAAGTAACCAATACCCTGACCTTGCTCATTGCGTTGGGAACCCTGGTGTATTCTCTGGGTTTTGACCTGGAAGCCGACGAAACCACCCGGGTCTTCAACTGGCTTGAGGCCCTGATTGTGGTCTTCATAATAGATTATTTCATCCGGATGATTTATTCCTTTCATCGCTGGGAGTATATCCAGGAAAAGACATTGGAAAGCGGGCTGGTGGCCCTTACTTTAATCGTGTTTTTGGCTTACCTTTTTGGAATAGACTTAATTTATTTTATCTTTTTGAGAATAGGGCTTGCCGATTACCAGCTTTTTTATGAATTTTTTGTATCGCTTTACATCCTCATCCTGACCGTAATTGGGCTGGCCCGGGCCAGCCAGGTGATTTCTACGGTGAAAGTAAAGCCTGCCACCACTTTTATTGCCAGTTTTATTCTATTGATTCTGTTGGGTACTTTTTTGTTGATGCTGCCCGCTATGACTACCCAAACAGGAGGTGCTCCTTTTTTGGTGGCCTTGTTCACCTCTACCAGTGCTTCGTGTGTAACAGGCCTGAGCGTAGTAACAGTGGCTTCTTACTTTACGCTGAAGGGCCAACTGGTAATTTTATTTTTGTTGCAATTGGGGGGAATCGGGATTGTTTCTTTTGCTACTTTTTTTGCCACTTTCCTCAGCCAGGGGGTAGGGATGAAGCAACAGGCCATTATTCAGGATGTGCTGAGCAGCGAAAACCTAGCCTCGGCCAAGAACATGCTGCGGCAGGTAATTTTACTGACCTTTTTGATTGAAGCCATCGGGGCGGTGGCTGTGTTTATGTCCTGGAGTCCGGAGGTGGTTTTTTATAGTCCCCTCACCCAGGAAGAATATCAGGCTTGGGTACAACAAAATGCGCCCGCACAAGAGACAGAACTCCTTGCCACCGCAGGGGCGGACATTCAGAGCCAAAACCAAACCTTGCAAACAGACGGAGGAGAAGCCCTGGAGGTGCTCTCGGTTTCTCAGGAGGAAGCCCAAAGCCCACCTGCCCCTGAGGAAAGGGGAGTGAAGATAAATAACAGCCTGGCCAATAAAATTTTTTATTCCGTTTTTCACTCCATTTCGGCTTTTTGCAACGCGGGCTTTAGCCTTTTTCCAGACGGCCTCGCCGAGCAGTACGTAGAAGCCAACTACACCCTCCACTTGGTCATTGCTTTTATCATCATTTTTGGAAGCCTGGGCTTTTCCACCATTCAGGATGTGTTTTCACCCGCCAAGATGCGGGAGCGCATGCTCATGCCCTGGAAGCAATGGAATCTGGGGACGCAAATAGCCGTCAATATGACCATCTTTCTGGTTGTGGCCGGAACCCTAGTCTATTATTTTCTGGAACTAGACCACACCCTGGCCAAGAAAAATCTCTTTGAAGGCATTGTGGCCGCTTTCTTTCAATCCGTAACTACCCGAACAGCCGGGTTTAATACGGTAAGTCTGGGAATTTCGGATATCGCCCAGCCTACTTATATTTTAATGCTGTTTTTGATGTTTGTAGGGGCGGCTTCGGGTTCTACGGGTGGGGGCATCAAAACTTCTACCTTCCTGCTTTTGGTCTATTCGGCCCTGGCCAGTATTCGGGGCCAGAAGAATGTGGAATTTCGCAACCGAACCATTGCCGCCGACACCATCAACCGGGCTTTCTCAATTGTCGCTTTTGCCATTGCTTATAATGTGGCCTGTATTTTTTTATTGGTAATTGTGCAAACCGATATCGACATTCGAATGCTGTTTTTTGAGCAAATATCCGCTTTTGCTACCGTAGGTCTGAGCAACGGCATCACGGGTAACCTCAATGAATACAGCCAACTCATCATCGTTTTTACGATGTATATTGGCCGTGTGGGCACACTCACCCTGGCCCTGGCCCTGAGCAAAAAGGTAGTGAGCACTTCTTATCAATATCCCACTTCTTACGTGATGGTGGGCTAGTATGTCTATGAGATATCTCCTTTTTGTGTGCTTGTTGGCAGGGGGGGGGGAGTAAACCCCTTTTGGCCCAAAAGGCCCATTGGGAAAAAGCCTTGCAAAAGTTTTATGCCGATTTTGAGCCGCCGGGCCGCCGGGCCGCTATTTATAAAAACCTCCGGCTGGAGGCCTATCCGACATTGCGTTTTGTGCGCCTGGAAGACAGTCTTTTTTTGCCCGCCCAGCCCCTGGCGCAGATTGCCCTCATCCGGCACGGCTGGCCAAAAGTTTCAAAACCGGGCGTTTTTCGCGCCACCGAGCACAGCAGTATATTCAATGGTATGACAAAGTGGGTGTGTATGGTTTCAAGAAAAAGCCTTTTGCTTTAAGTCCAGTTGAAAGAAGCCAAGCCGCTTTGTATTACAGCCCCTTGCCCCGGGCCCAGCACAGCACCGAGATTTTGCTTGATTCACTCTCAGATGCCCAAGCCGACAGTCAGTTTGTGGAATTTGCGCGAAAAATTGCGCGTTTGCCTGATTGTAAATATCGGCTGACTACCTGGCTCTTGTTTTCCCGGGCATTATGGTTGATGGGACTAAACGACCGGGGCATAGAAAGCTTTCGCAAAGCCCGCCAAAGGGCCAGGGCCGGGGCCGAATTTTTACATCAAAAAGCCTTGCAGAAGGGGCGCCTGGTATTGGTAGCGCACGGGCTTTTGAATCGGTACTTACGGCTCTACCTGGTCAAAAAAGGCTGGAAAGTGGTCCGCAAAGCTGGCAATGAGTATCTGGGAGTCAATATCTTGGTGAAACCGACCTGAGTGAATAACAGCCAGAGCTTAGCCCCCCTAAACCCTGGATAAAGTGGAAAAATAGTTATGTACCTAGCTTTTCTTCATCAGGCATATCTGGCAATCAATTCATCGGCTACCCGGGGCACTCCCACGCTGCCTTTTTGCTCAATTAAAAATAAGTTGGATTGGGGACGCACGGCCGGGATGTGCGGGTCAATAATATATTTAGGAACCTCAGTGGGCACATAATCCAGCAATCCTGCCGCCGGATACACATTAAGCGAAGTGCCTACCACCATAAAAATATCGGCGCTTAAAGTGCGCGAAACAGCTTCTTCCATCATTGGTACCGCCTCGCCAAACCAGACAATATGTGGCCGAAGTTGGCCTCCTTTGGGGCAGAGGTCGCCCATTTTCAGTGGCTTGATTCCCCAGTCATAAATCAAATCTGGGTCTTTCACACTACGCACCTTGCTCAGTTCGCCGTGCAAATGGATAATTTGGCTCGAGCCCGCCTTTTCGTGGAGGTTGTCCACATTTTGGGTGATTATCCAAACCTTAAAATAGTCCTCGAGCCGGGCCAGGGCTTTGTGGCCTTCGTTAGGTTGGGCCTCAAGGGCCTGCACCCGGCGTTGATTGTAAAAGTCAAGCACCAACGAGGGGTTTCGATACCAGCCTTCAATAGAAGCCACTTCCATCACATCGTAGTTTTCCCAGAGACCATCCGAATCGCGAAAGGTCTTTAGACCACTCTCGGCACTGATGCCCGCTCCGGTAAGCACAACCACATTTTTCATACAAAAAAAATTGACGGGTGATAAAATGAGTGTTTGGGTAAATTTTCGTTTGAAGATAGGAAAGCTTGCCGGGATGCACAAAATTTAGCTATTTTTAATGCAAATTTTTTGCAAAGCGGGTGAAAAAAGCCAAATTTGAATTTCATAACCAAGACACTATGCTTTACTTTACAAAAAAGCTATCAAGACCAGCCTGAGCCTTCCTTAGATTCTTTGTCTCGATGAATACATTTTATTTGGCTAGGTAATACACAAATCTACAAAAAACGCCATTGAGAAAAATGGGAAAATCACTACTACGAATTACGACCTTGCTTTTTGTACTTTATGGGGGGGGTATTGGAAGCCTGGTGGCGCAAGTCGCCAATTTTAGCGTGACCCTCAGTGCCAATGGCTGCGAAATTGCCACTTACACCTTCAACGATTTGTCCACCGGAGCAACCGGCAATACCTTCCGGGAATGGATTTTCGGCAATGGCAATACCCGTCAGAACGCCCCCAACATCGACCCTGCTATCTTGAATCCTTCGGAAAACTATAATGGGGCGGGGGTATTTACGGTTACCTTGAACTTGCGGGATGCCTTGGGGGGAACCATTCTTTCCACTTTTACCCAAAATGTGACAGTGTATGAACCTGCTACCGTGGATTTTAGTGCCAGCCAAACGACGGGCTGCACCGATTTAATTGTAACCTTTACCGACCTGAGCAGCACGGCTCCGCCCACGGTGGGCAATATCATCAATTGGTCCTGGAACTTTGGCGACGGAAATACCCAAACGGGTAATAACCCCGCCCTGGATGCCAACCCAACCCACGTCTATACTACCACAGGGAATTTCCCGGTTACACTTACTGTGCAAACCTTTGCCGGCGGACTAGAAAATTGTGTGGCTAGCCTAACCCGCACTGCTTTCATTCAGGTGCGTCATACCCCCACGGCGGCCTTCACAGTGGCTAACCCAACGGCTTGCGGCCCGCCTTTCACCGCGCAATTCAACAATGCTTCTACTGTACCCAATGCCCCGCCCCCGCCGGGCGTAATCACAACTTATGAGTGGACTTTTTTTGATACCAATGGCAGCACGGTGCTGGGAACCAGCAATGCCGTAAATCCTATTTTTAATTATACTGCTGCCGGGGTGTTTCCGGTGCGGCTGAGGGTACTGACTGCCGACAATTGCGAGGACGATATCACCCTCAACAATGCCGTAAGTATTGCCAATCACACGGCTGACTTCACCCTTCCGGCGGCCAATCTTTGCCCCGGGCAAAATTTACTCTTTTTAGACGCTTCTTCCCCCGGGGCCACGGCCTGGGAATGGGATTTTGGCGACCTTTCGCCCCTGAGCAATGCCCAAAATCCCAGTCATACCTACGCGGCTTCAGGTACTTACACGGTGCAGCTCACCACCACTTTCTCGGATGGCTGCACCAATACCGAATCCAAGCTACTGACTATCAATTCATTACCTAATCCAGCCTTCAGTTTTTCTCCTTTGGTAGGACTTTGCCAGCAACCCCGCACCTTCACTTTTAGCCCCGCTACCACCGGGGCCAATTTTAGCTACCAGTGGAATTTTGGCGACCCCAACACTGCCGGCGGGGGCAGCAGCACCGCCACTAACCCCAGTCATACTTATACTTCTTTTGGAACTTTTACCATCAGCCTGACCATCACCAATACCAGCACGGGTTGTAGTCAGTCCACTTCCCAAAATATAACATTAACCGCCCCAACGGCCAGCCTGGCAGTCAGTCCGGGGCTGGGATGTCCCCCGCTTAGCGTTTCTTTTGATGCAACGGGCAGTGTGGCCAATGAAGCCATTGCCAATTATGCCTTTGCTTTTGGGGACGGAAATACCCAGAACAGTGCCAGCCCGGTAATTAATTATAGTTATGCCACTCCGGGCAGCTACAGCCCTTCTCTAACCATCAGCACCACCAATGGCTGTACGGCCACGGTGAGCCTCGGGCCGATTACTGTTTCGGAGCCGCCTGCTTTTGCCCAAAACCCAGCCAACGCCACTGTTTGTCAGGGAACTGCCACTAGCTTTACCGTTATTGCGGCCCAGGCTACCGTCAATGTAGGGCCGATTGATTTCCAATGGCAGGTGAACGACGGTGGCGGCTGGGCCAATCTGAGCAACAATGCCCTTTACAGCAATACGGTCGGAACCCTGGGGGGGGGGGCCAATACGACAACACTGAATCTTAGCAATGTTCCGCTCTCGGTGAGTGGATTTCAATATCGGTGCTTGTTTCGACATAGCACCACTACCACCTGTTCGTCCTTTTCTGCTGCCGCCCTGCTGACGGTAGTGGCTTTGCCCACATCGGCCACTGCCGGGCCTGACATTGCCGTTTGTGTGGCCAATGCCAATTTGAACGCCAACACACCCGTAATAGGAACGGGCCAGTGGGTGTTGATTAGCGGCACAGCCACCATTACCAATCCCAGTAGCCCGGCTTCGCCAGTAAGCAATTTGGGCATTGGGGCCAACGTATTTGAGTGGCAAATCAGCAATGGCGTTTGCCCGCCCAGTGTTGCAACGATGACCATCACCCGCAACCAGGAAGACATCGCCAATGCCGGGTCTGACCAAAATGTGTGTGGAGAGGCCAGCGTTTTGAATGCCGTACTGCCCGTAGGAAATACAGGTTTTTGGACGATTGTTTCGGGCGGTGCCACCGTGAGTGAGCCCAACAATCCAACTTCCGCCCTGCTGAACCTGAGCCTGGGCGATAATGTATTGCGCTGGACTTTGGACAATGGAGCTTGTCCGGCTTCCAGTGAAGAAGTAATTGTTCGTCGGGAAAATACCGCTTTGCTCGCCAATGCCGGACCCAATCAAGAAATTTGTGTAAACAGCACTTTCCTAAATGCCAATACCCCGTCTGCCGGAACCGGGCTTTGGAGCCAAACGGTCGGAACCGGGGTAATTGTGGATGTAAGCGACCCCAACACCGAAGTAAGCGGACTGAGCAATGGAATCAATACATTTGAATGGACAGTTTCAAACGCTTGTGCCACGGCCGTCTCTACGGTCAACATAACGGTGAGCAACCCAACAGCTACGGCCAACGCAGGCGTTGACCAAACCGTTTGCTCGGCTACGGCCACTTTCAATGCCCTGCCAGTTCCGCCTGGGCAAGGCACTGGGGTTTGGCAACTGGTAACAGGCAGCGGCACAATCTTAAACCCTGGCGACCCTAATGCAACTGTAAGTGGGCTGGGTGTGGGCGTGAATACCTTTAGATGGTTTATCAGCAATGGGGTATGCCCCACCTCAGAAGATTTGGTCAACATCATTCGTTTGGAAGCCCCGGCGGCCACCATCAGTACCGCTAATCAGAATTTGTGTGAAAATAATTCAACGGCCCTTTTCAATCTTTCGGGCAATGCGCCTCCCGCTGGAGGGAGCGGGTCTTGGACTATAGTGAGTGGCAGTGGCACCTTTGGCAGCCCCAACGCCCCCAACACAACGGTAAGCGGCCTGGCCTATGGCCTCAATGAGTTTCGCTGGACCGTTAGCAATGGCATTTGCCCGGTAGCCACCGCAACGGTAGTAATTACCCTTACAGAACCCACCGGAACCGTAACGGCCAATGCCTCGCAAACGGAAGTTTGCGGCGAGGGCAGCACTGTTCTTACCCTTACGGGCAGTGCACCACCCGCCGGAGGGAGCGGAACTTGGACCTTGCTCAGTGGCACTGGAACCATCAATACTCCCAATGCAGCCATCAGCACGGTAAGCGGGCTTTCGCCGGGGATAAATCGTTTTGTATGGACGCTTAGCAATGGCAACTGCCCGGATGAAGCAGCGGAGGTGGCCATTGTGCTGACAAATCCCGTGGGAACGGTAACGGCTTCCACTCCTACGCCCAATGTTTGCGGCAATGTGGGTTCTGTGGTCAATATTGCCGGAAGTGCCATCCCTGCCGGAGGCACGGGCACCTGGTCGGCGAGCAATCCAACCATTATATTTGGCAATGTCAATTCGCCCAATACTACCATCACCAACATCCCTTTTGGCAGTCATACCATTACCTGGACGATTGCCAATGGTTTTGCCCGGATGAAAGTGCGGATTTTTCCATTACCCTTTTTGAAGCCTTGCCCACTGTTTCGGCTGCCGCTACCACTAATGAGGCTTGTGGGAATGCCGCCACGCTGATAAATATTAGTGGCACGCCCGCCCCGTCTGGGGGTACGGGCGTTTGGACAGCGAGCAACCCAGCGATTGTCTTTGGCAATGCCAATGCTCCTAATACCACAATGAGCAATATTCCTTTTGGCACGCATACCATTACCTGGACGGTGAGCAATGGGGCTTGTGGAAGTGCATTGGCGAATTTTAGCTTCACCCTTTTTGAAGCACCCGGCATTGTAACGGCTTCTACGCCCCAGCCTCTGGTGTGTGGAAACTCCACCGATTTGATTGGCATTGCGGGCAGTGCGCCTCCGGCGGGGGGCAATGGCCTCTGGACGGCCAGCAACCCAGCCATTACTTTTGCCAACCAGACGGCTCCCAATACTACAATGAGTAATATTCCCTTTGGTACGCATACCATTACCTGGACCGTAAGCAATGGGGTGTGTCCTCCCGAAGCGGCCAATTTTAATTTTACCCTGCAAGCCAATCCTGTCGTGGATGCTGGCACCGACCAAACGGTTTGTGGTACTACGGCCCTGCTCGAAGCTACGCCTTTAAACACGGCCTTTGGTGAAACAGGCGTTTGGACTGTAGTGGCGGGTACGGGCACTTTTAACAATGCCAATGACCCGCAAACGGGTGTGAGCGGGCTTAGCCCCGGAACCCTGAGCCGGTTTAGATGGACCTTGACCCGCCCGGGCTGCCCGCCCGTTTCGGATATTGTGGACATCAGTAGTTTGGTAGCCCCTACTTCTCTGGCGGGTAGCCCCCAAATCATTTGCGCCACCACCACGACGCTCAATGCTACGCCTCCCACAGTAGGCACAGGCATTTGGTCACTCACGGCAGGGAGTGGCACTATTGTGAATCCAAACTCCCCGACCACCACCATCACGAATCTTGGCACGGGCGATAATATTTTTACCTGGACGGTGAGCAATGGGATTTGCCCGGCGGCCAGTTCCACTGTCATTATTTCGCGCTTTGCCAATCCAACACCTGCCAATGCCGGGCCTGACCAGACCATTTGCGCCACCAGTGTGGTGCTGGGGGGCAATACGCCCGCCATAGGCACAGGCACTTGGAACCTGGTAGCCGGGAGCGGCACGATAGAGCAGCCTAATAATCCAAATACAACGGTCAGTAACCTGGGGGCGGGAGTCAATACATTTCGATGGACAATTCGCAACGGCATTTGCCCGGAATCCATTGATGAAGTGATTATTACCCGTCAGGCACTGCCTACGGTGGCCAATGCCGGCCCCGACCAAACTCTTTGCACGGCCACCGCCAACCTGGCCGGAAATGCGGCTACCTCGGGCACGGGACAATGGACACTCACCGCAGGTGCTGGCTTTATTATTAATCCAAATTCGCCCAATACTTCTGTGAGTGGCTTGGGCATTGGGGAAAACATCTTCACCTGGACTATTAGCAATGGCATCTGCCCTCCCACGACAGACCAGGTGCGTATTGTACGGGAAATTCCACCTACCTTCGCCAATGCCGGCCCTACGCAAAATGTCTGTGCCGAAAGCACTACGCTCAATGCCAATATTCCTGCTGTGGGCCTAGGTACCTGGACCCTCGTCTCGGGTACGGGCAATTTCAGTAATCCAAACGACCCAAAAGCGATTGTCTCCAATCTTTCCCCGGGAACCAATGTGTTTCGCTGGACAATTGCCAATTCCTGTGGGGCTTCTTCTTCTAATGTTACGATTGTGCGGAGCCTGGATCCTTCCATAGCGGAGGCGGGCCCCGACCAATTGCTTTGCAACGAAAATACCATTTTGCAGGGAAATTTTCCGACGATTGGGGTAGGAACCTGGACCGTGGTTTCTGGGGCGGCCACGATTGCCAATCCTAATGACCCCAATACCTTAGTGAGTAATTTGGGTTTTGGTGTCAATGTATTGCGCTGGACGATTAGCAGTGGGTCTTGTCCGGTGAGTACCGAAACGGTTACTATTACCCGTGATGAACCGCCCACCTTGGCCAGTGCCGGAGCTGCCGACGAAGTCTGCGGGCCAAGCTACCAGCTCAATGCCAATACGCCACTTGTAGGCTCGGGGCTATGGAGTGTTACGGCGGGCACGGCTACGCTGGGCAATCCCAATGACCCGCAAACCATTGCCAATAATTTGTCGGTGGGGGCCAATACTTTTGTCTGGACGATTAGCAATGGCACTTGCCCACCCTCCACCGCTTCGGTAACCATTACTCGTCCGGCTTTGCCCACCGTCTCGAATGCCGGTACAGACCAAACCCTTTGTGATGCAGTTACTACCCTGGCCGCTAATACGCCGACCATTGGCACAGGGCTTTGGACCGTACTTGAAGGCGGTGCCACCGTATTGCAAACCAATAACCCTAACTCGCCTGTTACGGGCTTAACGCCAGGAGCCAATCGCTTTGCCTGGACTATCAGCAATGGGGTTTGTCCGGTGAGCGTATCTTCGGTTGTAATAACCCGCATTGCTGAGCCAACCGTTTCTTTTGCTGGCAATAACCAGACAATCTGTTCGGACGAGGCGACGCTCTCAGGCAATACGCCTACTATCGGCACGGGGCAATGGGTCTTGGTAGCTGGGGCAGGTATTATCACTTCGCCCGGTACGCCGGTTACGACTGTAAGTGCGCTGGGGCTGGGTGATAATATATTTGAATGGCGCATTTCCAATGGCATTTGCCCGACCAGTGTCTCATCGCTTACCATTCGCCGCGATGCCTTACCCACAGTGGCCAATGCCGGGCCTGACCAGAATGTTTGCCTAACTTCCGCAACGCTGAGTGGCAATCTGCCGGTGGTGGGTACAGGTACCTGGTCCTTGCTCAGTGGTTTGGGCACAGTTACCAACCCGGCCAGCCCTACTAGCACGGTTACAGGCCTGGGCCCGGGAGCCAATGTATTTGCCTGGACCATCAGCAATGGGACTTGCCCGGCTTCTACGGATGTAGTCTTGGTATTCCGGGAAACCCCGCCTACCCCTGCCAATGCCGGGTCAAACCAAAACATTTGCGCTAGCACGGCCAATCTGTCAGCCAATGCGCCCCTGATAGGCACAGGACAATGGACGCTGGTGGCCGGAGGAGGTAATATCACCAACCCCAACAGTCCCAGCACGGAGGTTACGGGCCTCTCTGCCGGGGTCAATATCTTCCGATGGACTATTAGTAATTCCTGTGGGGCCTCTTCTTCAAACGTGAGCATTACCCGTTCGTTGGAACCTACGGTGGCCAATGCGGGCCCCGACCAGACCGTTTGTGCCGATAATACGGTGCTGGCGGGCAGCGTTCCGATCATAGGCATTGGAGAGTGGCTTATTGTATCGGGCAGTGGCACCATTGTCAATCCCACCCAGTTTAATTCTCAAATCACCAATTTGGCCGTTGGAGAGAATGTCTTTCGCTGGACGATTCAAAACGGCTCTTGCCCGGTTTCACAGGATGAAGTAAGAATTACCCGCACCGCCGAACCAAGTCAGGCTTTTGCTGGACTAGACCAGGAGATTTGCCCGGGCGGAACGGCTACCCTTTCAGCCACCAACCCAGCCGTCGGAACCGGACTTTGGACATTGGTAAGCGGTCCTTCTACGCTGGCCATCAATACGCCAAATGCGCCAATTACGGGGGTCTCGGGCTTTGTGCCGGGGGTGTATGTGCTACGATGGACCCTCAGTAGCGGGTCTTGCCCTACCACAGCGGATGAAGTAAGTATCCGGGTGCTCGACCAACCCCGTACCGATGTGAACCTGGTGGTCAGTGATTTGGAATATTGCCAGCAGGAGGTTCCACAGTTTATCAGTTTATCTGTTTCCAATACCGAAGTAGGCGTAACGTATCAATTACGGGATGCGAGTGGTTCAGTACTGGCCTCACAAAATGGCACAGGTGGTACTATCAACTATACCTTTTTACCTGCTCCGGCAGCTACGATTACCTACTCGGTATTTGCATTTAGCACCACCAGCGAGGGCATTGTTTGCACGCCCCTGGAACTGCAAGACCGGGCCACTATCAAGGTAATTAACTGCAATTTGCCTGAATTGCAGGAATTTAACCTTCTGACCGACAATTGTGAAGAAGTCCGCCTTAATGTATTGGCCAACTTGGATGAAACCCAGTTTCGGGTTACGCCGGTTACCAATGCGGTTACCGCAAATGGCAGTATTTTTAATATTTCGCCCAATGGGGTGGTAAGTTATATTCCTTTCCGTGATTTTACGGGCACAGAGGAGTTTAGCTACGAAATCTGCAACACGAATCTGCCTCCTGACTGTGGCACAGGGTCCATTATTTTTACAGTGGAGCCTTGCTTAAATCAGAATCCTATTGCGCAGGATGATACTTATAATACTGACAACTGCAACACTAGTGAGGTCATTGCCAACGTACTGGTCAATGACGAAGACCCGGAAAATGGCTTGTTACTCGTAACCCCAATCAACCCCACGCTCACACCGGGAGGCGGCATTTTCAGCCTTGGAGCCAACGGAAACTTCAGCTATACCCCATCCGAAAGTTTTGTGGGTGTAGATTCGGTGCGGTATGAGGTCTGCGACAATGGCCAGGGTTCGGTTTCGGGGCAAATACGCAAATGCGCCGAAGCGGTCATTTATTTTCAGGTCTTGGGCTGTGAGACAGTTTTTATTCCCGAAGGCTTTTCCCCGAATGGCGATGGGATTAACGACCGTCTGGTTATTCTGGGCAATGAACGGTTTCGGATTCAGCTTAAGGTTTTTAACCGCTACGGCAATCTGGTGTATGAAAGTGAGGATTATCAGGACGACTGGGACGGAAAAGCAAATCGAGGCAATCTGATTGGCGACCGCCTGCCGGATGGCACTTACTTTTATGTGGTCGATTTGCGCAATGGTCAATCGCCTCTGCGCAGATACCTGACCATTCGCCGCTAGGGGGAGAAGTACAAAATAATTGAAGGGGTTTAAAACAAGTAAGGATATGCAAAGATTTTTACCATTTGGGGGATTTTGTGGGGGCTGCACCTGGCCTGTATGCCCACAGCGCAGGCCCAGCAAGATGCGCAATACAGCCTGTATATGTTCAATGGCATGGCTTTAAACCCGGCCTTTGCTGGAAGTCGTGAGCTGGCTAGCCTCACCGGGCTTTTTCGCGAGCAGTGGGTGGGTTTTGAGGGTGCTCCCAGTACCCAAACCCTTTCTTTTCATACCCCTTTTCAGGAAAGGCGTATGGGAGCCGGAGTGTGGCTGGCTAATGACCGCCTGGGCGAATCCCGCACTTTCCAGCTTTCCCTGGCCTATGCCTATCGTTTGTTGCTCGATGAGGGGGAGCTTTCTTTTGGTGTGCAAGGCGGATTCACGCAATACCGGGCAGATTTTGACGGAGTCAACACTTCCTTTAATCCCAATATCATTGACCCAGCTTTCAACCAGAATATCAACGAGATTTTGCCCAATCTGGGGCTGGGGGTGTATTTTCAGAACAATCGGGTGTATGCAGGTTTTTCTATCCCGCAGCTATTTAATAATAACCTTGCCGATGAAATTACGGATGCCCGCCAGTCGGTACACTATTTTGCTACGGCGGGCTATCTGCTCAACCCCCAAAGCCGTATTCAGCTTACCCCTTCTTTTATGCTGAAATATGTGCAGGGAGCTCCTCTTTCTTTTGACCTCAATGCCCTGGTAAACTTTATGGACAAGGTGGAAGCCGGGATTTCTTATCGTATTGGCGACTCGATAGACTGCATCCTGGCACTCCCACTGATGAAAAACCTCAAGCTGGCTTATGCCTATGACATCCCCCTCAACGCGCTGGGCGAATACAATAATGGCTCGCACGAGTTGTTGCTTCGTTTTGAATTTAACTGGCTGGGCGATGGGCCAAATGAGCGCATCATCACGCCTCGGCATTTTTGATTTTTTTTGATTGGATTGAAAGCTTAAACGGAAGAATCGCAGATGATGAAAACCGCACAAATATCTTTTCTTTGTTTTGCTCTGGGGCTTTCGGTGGTCTGGGCGCAGAGCAAGCTGGAGCAGGCCAATGCTGCTTATGACAAGTTTCATTATGCCGAAGCCATTCCTTTGTATGAGGCCGTGTTGCGCAATGAACCCCGCAACGGCGAAGCCGAGGAAAAACTGGCCGATTCGTATCGGCGCATTGGCAACAGCCGCGAGGCCGAAAATGGTATGCCAAAGTAGTGCAGCAGCCCAAAGCCACCCTGGAAAGTAAATTGTATTATGCCCAGGCCCTGGCCATGAATGGCAATTATGAAGAGGCCCGCCTTTGGTACAAAGCCTACGCCCGCGAAGCCCGCCGCGACCAAAGGGGTTTTCAATTTGGAAAGGCTTATGAAGATACGGCCAATTTTCATAAAGACGCGGCCCGCTACCAGTTGCAATTGGCTCCTTTCAATTCTCCTCAGGCCGATTTTGGCCCTAGCTTTTATCAAAATGGGGTTGTGTTTTGCAGCAGTCGTCCCCCTGGCGAAACGCGCATGGTGCCCAAATACAAATGGAACGACTCTTTTTTTCTGGACCTCTATTTTGTGCCCAATGGAGTGAGCGGGACAGAAATCCTCGATAGCCATTTCAAGTCCAAACTTCACGACGGGCCTATCACCTTTTACAATGGAGAGCGAGCGGCAGTTTTTACCCGCAATAATTATTACAAGGGCAAAACCCAAAGGAGCCAGGATGGGGTCAATAAACTCAAAATGTATTTTACCGAAGTGCGCGACGGGCAGTGGAGCAACCTTAGCGAATTTCCTTTTAATGACAATGAATACTCGGTGGGGCATCCGGCCTTTAGCATTGATGGCCTTACATTGTACTTCGTGTCGGATATGCCCGGCACCTTAGGCGGAACGGATATTTTTCGCACGAATTACGAAAATGGCCGTTGGACTTTTCCCGAAAATCTGGGACCGGGCATCAATACCCCCGGCAATGAAATGTTTCCTTTTCTGGATGCTAGCAACAATCTTTATTTTGCTTCCGATGGTCATCCTGGCTTAGGCGGCCTGGATATTTTTCTGGCCAAAAACATACAGGGGCGTTTCGGAAAACCCCAAAACCTGGGCGTGCCCATCAACAGTCAGCGGGATGATTTTAGCTTTATTGTGGACATTGACCTGGGCGAGGGCTATTTTAGCTCCAACCGGGAAGGGGGCGTTGGCGATGACGATATTTACCGCTTTGTAACCGAAACTTGTCAGTTGTATTTCACCGTCCTGGACCAACGCACCGGAAAGCCCTTGCCCGATGCTTTTATCCAGGTAGAAGAAAAGGATAGTGGGTTGGAGGTCGTCTTTATTAATGAGGATGAAAATCTGTATAGTTTCCGAACCGCTTTTCGCACCTCTTATGTGTTGAGGGCCTATAAGGAAGGCTATGTGGAAGGCAAAATTGAAAAAACCGAACAGGAGCTTTTGGACTGCTCCGATAAGAACCCCCTCATGGATACACTCAGGATTTATCTCAATCCTACTTTTCCTTCTCCCGAAGAATTGATGGCCCGAGCCGATTCCATTGCCAAAGCCCAGGCTCAAGCCCGAAGGCTTACTTCTTCTTATGCCACTATCCCGGAGTGGTATTGGCAAAACGGCATTGATACTACCAAAATCCTGGCCATCAAATCGGTTTACTATGAGTTGAACCAGTTTAATGTTCGCAATGAAGATGTGTCCGCTATGCAGGATGTGTTGCAGGTTTTGCGCGATAATCCTTCTTATAAGCTCATCATCTCTTCGCATACGGATTCGCGGGCCAGTTATGCGTATAATGTGCAGCTTTCGCAGCGGCGTACCAATGCTGTCTTTCAGTATTTTGCCAGCCGGGGCATAGAGGCCCGCCGAATGGATAGAGCCTACTTTGGTGAAACCCGCCTTCTGACTCCCTGCCCCGATGATGTGCCTTGCGACGAAAACGAGCATTTGCTCAACCGCCGCAGCGAAATGGTGATTATGCGCGAGTAAAAAGTCGTCGATAATATAATTAAACTAATTTTTTAGGGAAGTTATCGAGAAGCGAAGAATTTTTCGTTAGTCAAAATACCAAGCAATGGCATAGCTAAGGGATAATCCCTATCTTTGCCCGCGTTTTAAAATGTATTTAATTTAGGATTTAAAACCCAAACAAAGCGATGATGTACAGAAAATTGAGCCTGTTATTGGCCCTCTTTTGCGGGTGGGTGCTTGCCGCAAAAGCCCAGAATTATGAAGGTATTCCGGAGGATAAAAAATCTCTGGTGGATGAGAAATTTGTACTCCTGGGTGACAACGTGTCCATGAAGAATTATCCCGACGCGCAACCACACCTTAATTGGTTACTGGCCAACGCGCCCAAGTTTAGCAAAAATATTTACATCAACGGCATTAAAATATACAAAGCTTTGGCCGAAAAAGAAGCCGATGCCGCCAAGAAAACCCTTTACCAGGATTCGGTGCTGGTATTGCACGACCTGCAAATCCAAAACTTTGGCGATGAGGCCAAGGTCATGAATGCAAAAGCTTTTACAGCCTATTACTACCTGTATAATTTTCCCGAGCGATACGGCGAACTGTATGAAATGCTGCGCAAGGCCTATCTCCTGAACAAAGCGGAGATTATCCCTCAAAATCTCAGCTTTTTGTTTATTGTGATGTCTTTGATGAAAGGGGAAGAATTTTATGCCAAATACCAGCCTGAATTTGCGGATGATAAAGTAACGACTCTTTATGAAGAGGTAGGCCAGATTATCAATGCAAAAGTGGCTGCTGGCGAAGCGGGCTGGGAAGATGCCCGCAATACCGTGGACCAATACTACGGGGCTATGGTAACCATCACCTGCTCCTATATCAAAAAATACCTGGAACCAAAATACCGTGCCAGCCCCGATGATGCTGAACTGATTGAAAAAATCATTGGCTATATGATTAAAGCCACTCAGGATACCTCAAACAATGAGAAATGTATTGTGGGCGACCCGCTTTTCCTCGAGCTGAGCGAAAAACTCTTCCAAAAAGAACCAACTTACAAAAGAGCACTTTTCTTGATGCGGGCTTATAAAGACACGGGGCGTGAAGCTGAGTTTCGCAACAAGGCCCTCGAGCTGGCCGAAAACGGTAACCAGAAAGCAGATATTTATCTGATGATTGCCGACGAATACCGTTCCAGTGGTCAATATGGTTCGGCCCGGGAATATTTTTTCAAAGTGGCTCAATTAGATCCCAGCCGGGCCTCACTGGCCTACTCCATTGTGGGCGATATGTATCTGAGCAGCGGCGGCGGATGTAAAGGAGATAACCCGGTGGTGTCGCGCTCTTATGCCATTGCGGCCTACAATATGTATCAAAAAGCGGGCAATAGCGGCAAAATGGCTACCGCCCAGCGTTATTTTCCCGACCGCGAAGCCATTTTCACCTATTCTATGGGCGGCAAATCCGTAACGGTACCTTGCTGGATTGGGGAAACGGTTGTGATTCCGAATTTGTAATTTTTATATTTTTTTGATTTTAAAAACCTTCTGGGCTTCTCATAGACCGGAAGGTTTTTTTTCCCAGACATAAAAAAGAAATGCATGGGGCGAACTTGCCAAACTTAATACTTAACTTGGCTAAGATTTTGTTATTTTGTGATTTAAAAAATTGCTTCACCTACCTATTGATAAAACCCTATGTCGCTTTGGCTATCTCTGTTGGTTATTGTGCTGGCTTTTTATGTGATGGCGGAAGTCGTGGATCGTCATTTTATCAAAAGCCTGGATAATATTGCCCACTGGCTCAAAATGCCGGAGAGCGTAGCCGGGCAACCCTGCTGGCTTTTGGCACAAGCACTCCCGAAATCTCTACGGCGCTTTTTGCTCTTTTTCTTGAGGAAGCCAATCCCGCCACCGGGGTAGGCACCATTGTCGGTTCGGCCATTTTTCAAATCTTGGTAGTGATTGGATTTGCCGCAGTGATGCGCACTTCCTATCTCAACTGGCGCCCTATTTTGCGCGACAGCATTTTTTATGCCTTCTCAATTATCTTGCTTATGGTGTTTTTGCAAGACAATTGTTTTACCCTGGCCGAAGCCTGGGGCTTTGTGGGGGCTTATCTTTTATATTTGTTTATATTGTTTTTGTGGGCCCGCTATGTCAAAGAAATAAAACTGAATGAGCCGGCTGCCGAAGAAGAAATTCCGCAGCCGCTGATTATGCTTGAGCACGCACTGGAAGAGGAGCGCAAAGGCAAAAGTGCCCTTTATTTTCTTAAACGCCTATTCAATTATCCTATTGAATTGCTTTTATCGTTCATACCGGATGTAGAAAAAAGACCCCGTTGGACGATTCCGGTCTTTTTTATCTCTTTGGGCCTGATTGGGTTTTCTTGCTATTGGTTGGTTTTAGCCGCCGAATCCTTTGCTCGGATTGTGGGTGTGCCCCCGGCCATTGTGGCCCTGACTATATTGGCCGGAGGCACTTCTATTCCCGAAATGATATCTTCGGCCATTGTGGCCCGCCAGGGCCGGGGCGATATGGCCATTGCCAATGCCATTGGGAGCAATATTTTTGATATTTTGATGAGCCTGGGCTTTCCGGTGCTCATTTATATTCTCATTAAGGGGGAAAATCTGGAGGGGCTGAGTGGCGATGGCATTGGGACTTCGGTGCAGATTTTATTTTCTCCCTGATAGTAGTGCTAGGTCTTTTGGCCCTGCTTCGGTTTCGGGTAGGGCGCGGATTTGGCATTTTTTTATTGTTGCTTTATGTACTTTATGTGGCCGGCGCCTATCTGGGCTGGTTCTGACACCGGAGGCACTAAGAAAGTTTTAAAAAATCTTCCATCCCAAAAATTCCCTTTTTCCCGAGGAGCCATTCGGCGGCCAGTACGGCACCAGTCGCAAAGCCCCGGCGGTTGTGGGCCGTGTGTTTGATTTCTATGGTATCATTTTCCGAAATATATTGAATAGTGTGTGTCCCCGGCACTTCTCCCTCACGAAAAGATAAAACAGGGAGCAGATGGGCGGCGGTAGTGGGTTCTTCTTGCCAGCCTTGCAGGTCAGGCCGGTATTGCAAAATCCCTTCGGCCAGGGTGAGGGCCGTGCCACTGGGTTGGTCTTTTTTGGCCAAATGATGGGTTTCTTCTATTTGAATGTGGTAGTCGGGCTGCCGGGCCATGAGCCGAGCCAGTAACTGGTTGAGTTGAAAAAATAAGTTGACCCCAATACTAAAATTAGAAGCATAAAAAAATGCGCCATTTTTCTCCTCGCACAGTGCTTCCAGGGCAGGGCGATGGTGTAGCCAACCAGTGGTTCCACTCAAAACAGGCACTCCTTGCTCCAGGCAGGCCTTCAAATTTTCAAAAGCGGTATCGGGCTGGGTAAATTCAATGGCTACATCGGTGTTTTGAGGCGTGAGCCTAAAGAGGTCTTGCTGGTTTTCGCGGTCTATTTTGTAAACCACCTGGTGTTGGCGTTGTAGGGCTATCTGCTCAATGGTTTTGCCCATTTTTCCGTATCCAATCAAACTGATGCGCATATCTAAAAAAAATGTAAAAGGTCTTAGGAAAAAAAGCTTATTTCCAGCGTAAAAAAAGAGAAAGCCCCGCGCTGGCCTGCCCGCCCAAAGACTCAAGCTGGGGGCTAAGTTGCAGGCTAAGCGCATCGCTGATGTCGAAAGTTCTCAGGTGGGCATCCACGGTGGCATCCACAATATTCAGTCCGTGAAGCAAAACCGTCAGGATGACCAAAAACTCACGATTGCGCCGGAAAAAAGTGCGATTGCGCCGGGCGGCATCCAGCGAGATAAAAGGCCGGGGGTCGGTTTCGGGCTGTTCGTTGAGCTTGGCCCGTACCGAATCGTCAAACTCTAGGAAACGGTTGTTGTTAAAGGATATAAAATAGCCTAAGGTAGCTCCCAGGCCATAAATAATGGGGATTTTCCAATATTTCCGATTGTAGGCCTGGCCCATTCCTGGCAATACCGCCGAGTAAAGGGCAGCTTTTGAAGGGTTATATGCTTTGGCCTGGACCGGCCCCAGCGAATCTAAGGAAAGACTATCCGGGCGGGTTTGTGCGGGTAAAACCCTAAAAAAACCCGCGCCCATATAGGTTGCAAGCAGTATCCAAAAAATAAATCTAATCCCCATAAATTACTTAAAAAATGCCCACACCATCGCGCAACCCTCTAAAATCGTCCTTTACTCTGTATTATCCATCAAAATTAAAAAAAATAACCCGTATTTTGTCTTTTTATAAGACAACGTAGCATTAAATTTGAACCAATAAAGTTTCGTAAATCGTTTTTTTGCACCACATTTGAGTTAAATTTGAGTGATTATTGAGCCCCGGCAACTGAGTTCATTTTTTCAAAATCTAAAAACTATGATGAGAACATTTATTATCTTACTAGGCTTCGCGCTCATTTTCTCGGCCTGTGGATCCTCAAAACCAGGCGAGAATGATTTAGGCAACAAAAAGCTTTTTCGTTACAACCAAACCGGCGGTTTAACATCGTTGGATCCTGCTTTTGCCAATAAACGCTCCAACATCTGGGCCACTACCCAGCTTTACAATGGTCTTTTTAGCTTTTCCAGCAACCTGGATGTGCATCCTGAGCTTTGCCGGGAGTGGGAGGTTTCGGAAGATGGCAAAACCTATACTTTTAAAATCAAGGAAGGGGTGCGGTTTCACGATAACAAATGCTTTGTAAAAACCAATGGCAAAGGACGGGATGTAGTAGCGGGTGATTTTGTTTTTAGTTTTAAACGTATCCTTAGCACCGGCACAGGGGCTTGGATTTTCAATGATAAACTTTTGCGTGGACCGGATGGCAATATTTCTGACACTTGCTTTGTAGCAGTTGACGATTATACTTTGCGGGTTTACTTGAACCGCCGTTTTCCGGCCTTTCTTCAAATATTGGCAATGCCATATTGTTTTGTAGTACCCAAAGAGGCCGTGGAAGCCTACGGCGATGATTTTCGCGCGAATCCGGTCGGTACGGGGCCTTTCAAGTTTCAGCAATGGGTTGAAAGGGACAAATTGCTGATGGCAAAAAATGAGAATTACTGGAAAAAAGACCAGGACGGCAATCCGATGCCTTTCCTTGATTTGGTGCAAATTACTTTCATTGAAGATCGCAACCAGGAATTCCAGCAGTTTGAAAAGGGAGAACTCGATTTTATTGCCAACCTCTCGGATGCCTCCAAAGAAAAGATTCTTGAGAAAAACGGTGAAATCCAGGAGCAGTTCAGCAGCAAATATTCGGTGGAAAAAGTGCCCTATCTCAATACCGAATATGTTGGCTTTTTCTCGAGGGGGCAACAAAAACCCTTTTACCAATCCTAAGGTGCGTCAGGCTTTGAGCCATGCCATTGACCGCAAAGGGCTGGTATCTTTTATCCGAAGCGGCCTGGGAACCCCCGGCGACTATGGCGTGGTGCCAACAGCCCTGCCCTCCTTTGACAGTACCAAAGTCAAAGGCTATCCTTTTAATATGCGCAAAGCCCAGGAATTGCTCAGAGAGGCGGGATTTCCCAACGGCACGGGCCTGCCTGTTCTCAAGCTTTACACCTATACCTCTGACCGCTCGCTGGCGGAATATCTCCAAAATGCCTGGAAAGGTATCGGCGTAAAAGTGGAAATTGAAACCAATCAGTTTGCCACACACCAGGAAATGGTGGACAATGGCAAGGTGAACTTTTTCCGGGGCTCCTGGCTGGGCGATTATCCCGATGCAGAAAACTATCTGGCCATGTTTTATTCTAAAAACTTTGCCCCCAAAGGCCCCAACAAAACGCACTTCAGCAGTCCTGATTTTGACCGCTTGTTTGAAGAAGCCCACGAAACCGATAATCTCTTTACCCGATACGAGGATTATCTGAGAATGGACCAAATTGTAATGAATGAGGCCCCCATTATTGTACTTTATTATGACGAGGTGCTTCAATTGACCCAGCCCTGGGTCACAGGTCTCAAAGCTGACCCGATGAATAACCTCATCCTAGAAACGGTGGACATCAAGCGCAATGGCGGCGAAGTAGCCACTAATAAATAGTTGGTGCTTTTTGCTTGAAAAAATGTAAGCCTTACTCGAATGAAAAAACCCTGCCAATACAGGGTTTTTTCTTTTTCAACAATACAAGGTTTGTATTTAAGCAACGTGCTGACCGCCGTTGATGGCGTAATTGGCCCCCGTGATAAAGCTGGCATTTTCGGAAGCCAGAAAAGAAACCAGGTAGGCAATTTCTTCGGTTCCTCCAAAACGACCCACCGGGATTTGCTGCACAATTTTTCCCGAATGTCTTCGCGCACTGCCAGCACCATATCTGTGGCAATATAACCAGGAGAAATTGTATTGACGGTAATGCCCAGCTTGGCTACTTCCATCGCCAGGGTTTTGGTGAAGCCATGCATCCCGGCCTTGGCGGCGGAGTAATTGGCCTGGCCATATTGACCCCGTTGCCCGTTTACCGAAGAGATGTTAATAATGCGGCCATACTGCTGTTCGCGCATATCTTCAATCACATTACGTGAGCAGTTAAAGACACTGTTCAGATTGGTGCTGATGACCTCATCCCATTCCTCTTTGCTCATCTTGTGAAAGGGCTTATCGCGGGTAATGCCAGCATTGTTGACCAAAATGTCAATCGTGCCCACTTTTTCCTTGATTTCCTGCACCATTTTGCCCGTAGCTTCAAAGTTACAGACATCCCCTTCAAACAGTTCAATATGATAGCCCTCTGCTTCCATTTGTTCCTGCCATTTTTCGGCCTTTTCGCGGTTTCGGTAATTGCCTACCACCCGAAAGCCGTCTTCATACAGTTTTTTGCACATGGCGGTGCCTAGCCCACCCGTGGCTCCCGTTACCAGGGCTACTCTTTTTCCGTTTGCGTCCATGAGAAAGGATAAATTTTGGTTAGTTAGAATTTAAGAATGATGGAACTTCAATTAAGTGTATAATTGCCAAGCTTCCAAATCAACAGCAATAAGCCAATTTATTTTGGGGGAAGCAATGATTTTTATCAATTTTTTTTGAAATTATCCAAATTTTAATGCCCGAATGGCCTCCGAAGGCAAAGGGGCTTTAAAAACAGAGCTGCCTGCAACCAATACATCCGCTCCGGCCTGAAAGAGCGCCGCGGCATTGCTGGCATCCACCCCACCATCAATCTCAATCTGGGCCTGGCTATGGATGGCCTGGCGGAGATTTTTCAGCTTAAGAAGCTTGCCAAAAGTAGCCGGAATAAAGGACTGCCCTCCAAAGCCCGGGTTCACTGACATGAGACAGACCAAGTCTAAATCAGGCAAGATATCGCTGAGCAACTCTACCGGCGTATGGGGATTGAGCGCTACCCCCGCCCGCATGCCCAGGGCTTTGATTTCATAAATCGTGCGGTGCAGGTGGGGGCAGGCTTCATAATGCACGGTGAGGGTTTGTGCGCCGGCTTTCTGAAAAGCAGCCAGGTATTTTTCAGGCTGTACTATCATCAGATGCACGTCCATCGGCTTTTGGGCGTAGCGATAGAGGGCCTCGCATACCGGCAGGCCAAAAGAAAGATTGGGTACAAATACCCCATCCATAATGTCCACGTGTATCCAGTCGGCTTCGCTTTGGTTCAGCATTTCCACTTCTTTTTGCAGATTGGCAAAATCGCCCGCCAGGATAGAGGGCGCAATCAGACCCCGTGGGGGGGGCGTATGTGGCCTCACCTCCGTGCACAACTCACCAATTTTTTGCCCCACTGCCACCGGGTTCCCTTCCCGAATCAAGATACGCAAATACCCATCGCCCGGCGCTACCAAGTCCATCAGGGCTTTATCGGTTTCTATCTCGCAGATGCTTTGTCCCTGGCGCACATAATCCCCCTCCCGGCCAAGCCATTCGGCCAGGGTCAAGTCCTGGAGACCCTCTCCCAACACGGGCACTACTATATCGTGTTGCATATTTTTGTTTTGGTTTAAAGTTAAATCATTATCTAAAAAAAACACGCTTTGGGCCAAGAAATGGCGGAGGTTTTGAATATGCGAATAATCCCCTTATTTTTGGTGAACAGACCGCCAAAAAACAGAAAAGCAATCTACAAAACACATAATTAAAAATTATCTCATGGCAGAAAAAATCTTAATGCCCAAGTTAAGTGATACCATGGAGGAAGGCTTAATTGCTTCCTGGCTGGTGAAGGTGGGCGACCAAGTAGCCCCCGGAGATGTATTGGCTGAAATAGAAACCGACAAAGCGACTATGGAATTTGAAGCCTATGAGGTAGGCACGGTTTTGTATTTGGCCGAAGCAGGTAGCACAGTGGCCGTCGATGCCCTCATAGCCATTATCGGGCAGGCGGGCGAGGCCATCGAGAATCTCCTGTTGGATGGTGCCACCGCCGTTTCAAAAGCCCCCGCCCCCGAAATAGCCGCTTCCCCCCGTCCAGGTATCCCCCGAAGCAATCCCTGTTTCTACTGCTACCCTCGCTGGTCAGGCCATTGCCATCACTATGCCCAAGCTGAGTGATACCATGGAAGAGGGTGTGATTGCCGAATGGCATAAAAAAGTGGGCGATAAGGTAGCCCCCGGAGATTTGCTGGCTGAAATAGAAACCGACAAGGCCACCATGGAATTTGAAGCCTATGATGAAGGCACTTTGCTTCATATTGCCGCCCAAAAAGGCGAATCTGTTGCCGTTGATGCCCTCCTTTGCATCATTGGCGAACCAGGCACCTCTTATGAAGCCCTGCTCGGAGGAAAGACTTCTTTGCCTGCCCAAGCCCAAACAAGCCCAAGCCCTGCACCAAGCCTCGCTCATCCAGAAAATGAAAACGGGCGCGTCAAAGCCTCGCCCCTGGCCCGCAAAATGGCCCAGGAAAAGGGTTATGACCTAGCCCAAATCAAAGGAACAGGCGATTTTGGCCGTATTGTTAAAAAGATGTAGAGGCGTTCCAGCCACATATACCCGCCTCTACTGAAAAACCCAAGCCTGCTCCCAGCGAGAAACCTATTGAGAAAGAGAGCCCCACACCTGCCTACGGCATTGGCCAGGAAGCCTTTGAAAACAAGAAGGTTTCGCAAATGCGCAAAACTATTGCCCGCCGACTGAGCGAAAGCAAGTTTACGGCCCCACATTTCTACCTGACTATCGAGATAAACATGGAAGAAGCCATGGCCACACGCAAAAAACTAAATGAGCTTTCGCCCGTCAAAATCTCTTTTAATGATATGATTGTAAAGGCGGCGGCGGTCGCCTTGCGCCAGCATCCTCAGGTCAATGCCTCCTGGCAGGGAGATACTTTGCGCTATGCCCATCACGCACACGTAGGGGTGGCCGTGGCCGTTGAAGAAGGCTTGCTTGTGCCCGTTATCCGTTTTGCCGATGCCAAATCACTCTCTCAAATTGCCACCGAAACCAAAGAGCTGGCTCAAAAAGCCAAAGAAAAGAAACTTCAGCCCCACGAATGGGAAGGCAATACATTCTCCATTTCTAACCTGGGAATGTTTGGCATAGAAGAATTTACGGCCATCATCAATCCACCGGATGCCTGCATTATGGCCGTGGGGGCCATCAAAGAAACGGCGGTCGTGAAAGATGGTGCCTTAGTGCCTGGCTCCGTAATGAAGGTTACACTTTCTTGCGACCACCGGGTAGTGGATGGTGCCTCGGGCGCGCAGTTCTTGCAAACTTTCAAGCAATTGATGGAAGCCCCGATTCGGATGCTGGTGTAGCCCTTCTGCAAGAATACTGGCAAAAAGGCTGACCCAAACGTCGGCCTTTTTGCTTTCTTTCTTCCTCGAGACAATATCTCCTTGAAGCACAAGCGAGCACTGGGCCATTGTGCCATATTCCCCATTTACCTGATTAAATCCAAATAAAAGCCTGGCGGGGGCTTATTTTCCCGCTGTTTTCTGGTGTGCTACAAGCCTGACAACAAAGCCAGGGAACGCCATGATTTTTTTGAAAAGCCACATTCGGCCATTCTCAGGCCCGGAAAAAACCCCTTACTTACGTCTAGTTTTCTGGGGCAGGCAAACTTCCTGTTTCTATCTGGGTAAATCAATTGGAACACCAAATACCCGGAAAATGATTTACATCTCCTTAAAATCAACTTTGGCCCTTTGGTTTTTGCCTTTGGCCGTAATGGCGGCCCCTCAGCCTCAACCCCCTTCCGATTTTGCCTACCATTTTCATATCCGCTTGGAAGGGGAAAAATTAATCTGGAATGGGTCTTTGAAAACGAACAGGAGATTGAAGAATACCGCTTGTATCGCAGGAGTGGGGAAGCGGGATTTGTCCTCCTAGAAAAAGTAAAAGCCCGTAAAAGTCGTTTTGTATATCATATACAAGATAATTTCCTGCAATCAAGCCTACTTACCTATAGGCTAAGTGTGCTCAAAACCAATGGAGAAGAAGAAATTGTTTCACACCAAGCGGCTCATAAAAGCTTTGCCGAGCCGATCGGGCAAAACCTGGAACAATGACAAGGCAAACAGTCCTTGCCCAGGGATTTTCTATCTGAGGTGAGGTAGTTGTTTCTTTTTTATCTGCATTCAATTTTTGCCCCTTTTGTCAGGTTCCTGAAAAGTTTGCCTATTTTTGGGTATATCAATTACTCAAATTTCTATGCCTGTGGCACTACAAATTGCGGTACCTCGAGAAACCGAAACCAAAGAAACCCGGGTGGCCCTGACCCCTTCCAGCCTAAAGCCTTTGCTAGCGGCGGGCTTTGACATCCTTATAGAGCAAGGGGCCGGAAAAGCCGCCCATTATGCAGACGAGGCTTTCACCCAGGCCGGGGCCAAGATAGCCCCCGACCGGGCTACGCTTTTTTCCCAAGCGGATGTTATACTGGCCGTCAATCCTCCCCTTCAAGATGATATTACCCTGATGAAGCCTGGGGCGGTGCTCATAAGCCTGATGTATGCCTATACCCGCCCAGAACTGGTAGAAGTATTGCTGGAAAAAAACTCACCGCTTTTGCCATGGATGCCGTCCCACGTATTTCGCGGGCCCAAAAGATGGATGCCCTTAGTTCACAGGCCAATTTGGCCGGTTATAAGGCCGTTATACTGGGAGCCGCCGCCCTGGGGAAAATATTCCCTCTCCTGATGACTGCCGCCGGAACCATCACGCCGGCCAAAGTACTCATTTTTGGGGCCGGAGTCGCCGGACTGCAAGCCCTGGCCACTGCCAAAAGGCTGGGGGCGGTGGTGGAAGTGACCGACGTGCGCCCCGAAACCAAAGAACAGGTAGAATCATTGGGCGGGCGTTTTTTGACCGTAGAAGGCGAAGGAGTACAAACCGAAGGTGGCTATGCCAAAGAAGTATCCGAAGAATACCTCCGCAAGCAAAAGGCCATGATTGAAAAGCATATCCAGGAAACTGACCTGGTCATCACCACCGCTCAGGTCATTGGCAAAAAAGCCCCCATCTGGTAAGCGAAGAGATGGTCAAAACTATGCGCCCAGGGGCGGTAATTGTGGATATGGCCGTAAGCTCTGGGGGCAATTGTGCCCTCAGCGAACCGGGACAAACCGTGCAAAAACACGGCGTTACCATTATTGGGGAGTTGAACCTGCCCGCACTTTTGTCTGTAAATGCCAGCGAACTCTACGCCCGCAATATCAGCACCTTGCTTTTGCATCTGGGCAGTGGGGAAGGGTTTCAATGGAATTTTGAAGAAGAAATTACGGGTGGTAGTGTCATTACTCACCAGGGCGAAATCAAACATCGCCTTACTGCCGAAATCTTGGGCAAAGGCTAAGCGGATGAAATAAGCCACTTGAATTTTCTAAAAACTCAAACGCAAAGGGAGGCACGCTTTTTTTATTTTATTAAAGGGGCCTCCCTTTGTCATGTTTTGGTAAATATTCTTAATTAGCGTTCAAAACCCGGCCCGAACCACTGATAGTGGCCTGCACGCTTGGAGTTCCTTTGTAGAGGATATTGCCGCTGCCCGAAATCAAGGCTTGCAGGGACTGGCCAACCCGCACACCAATATTGCCTGAACCACTCACGATGGCCTCCGCCTGCTGGCTTTGCAAGTCAAAAGCTTCTACCTCTCCTGAGCCAGAAACCCGCACTTCCTGCGTAAGGGTATTGCCTTCCAAAAAAATACGGCCCGAGCCGGAAACGTTGGTCTCAAGGTTTTGTACGTTGACATCCAGGTGAATACTGCCCGAACCACTCAGGCGCAAGTCCATTGCATTGGCAGTAAAGCTGCTTTCGCCAAACACCTGTCCCGAGCCGGCCAGTTCTATGCCATTGAGTTGCGGCAGGGTAATTTGGATTTCAATGTCGCTATCCCCCCGGATACACTCATCCAGGCCAATACGCAATTCGCCATTGACTACCTGGGTGCTGATTGCATTAATGATGCTTTCCCGGGCGGTTACCTGAACCTGGTAGCTAGCACCCTGCCGGATAAACACCTGCCCGTCTATCAGATGGCTAATACGGGAAAAATTGCTAGCACTACGGTCTTGCGTTTCCAGCGGGCCGTTGGCTTTTTGGCAGGTAAAATCATCCACGCAGCCCGCCAAGGCCAAGTCAAGAGAAAAAAAGCAAGGTTTTGAAAGATTTCATGGAAATATGGTTTTGTTCCGTAGGGAAAAGACTGGCTTCTTTCAGAAGGTGTTGCCTGGCCGGGCAAAAAAAGCCTGTCAATGCCTTGTTAATCCCCAAAAGCTGCATTTTTTGCTTTATTTTGGCCATTATGCAAGTGGAATCTCAAACCAGACTGCCCCAGGGGTGGTGCCTTCCCATAGCCGAAGTGTCCAAAAAATGGTCGAAAATTCGCGCTATAGTGTCCGATTGGGATGGCGTATTTAATAATGGGGCCAAAAACCCGGAGATGCCCAGCCCATTTTATGAGGCGGACTCTATGGGGACAAACCTGCTTCGCTTTATGCTTTGGCAGCGCACGGGCCAGTTGCCCCCTTTTGCCATTATCACTGGCGCGCTCAATCCTACGGCCCAGTATCTGGCCGAGCGGGAGCATTTCAGCGATTATTATGGGCGGGTGCTTAACAAGGCCGAAGCCCTGGTGCATTTTTGCACCCAAAACACATTATCCCCCGAAGAAGTAGCTGTTTTTTTTGATGATGCCAATGATTTGGGAATGGCCCAACAAGCAGGACTTCGCTTCTTGATTACCCGGCCAGGCATTAATGCCTTTGCCCGATTTGTGTATCAGAAAGGCTGGGCCGATTACCTCACCGGGCAAACAGGTGGCCAGTTTGCGGTAAGGGAGATTTGCGAGCAATTAATGGAGCTGCAGGGGCAAACGGAAGCCGTTTTGATGCATCGGGCCGATTTTAGCGAGGCCTACCGCCAATATTTTGCCGCAAGGCAAGCCCTGAACCCACGCCTCTGGCAATGGGACGGACAGCAATGGCATTAAGCCCCGGCGTTTTTCCGGGCTTTTTTTCAGTTTTTTAAGCCGAAACGGCTGTTTGACGACGCGCTTTCTTTTCGCTTACTTTTTCCAGAAGCCATTGGCACCAGGTTTCCATGCCTTCTCCGCTCAGACTGGATAAAGTGATGACCTCTATTTCGGGATTCACCTCCCGGGCATCCTGGGTAAGGGCCTCTACCGAAAAGGGCACATAAGGCAATAAATCGGCCTTCGAGATGAGCATAAGCTCGCTGGTCAGAAACATCCGGGGATATTTCTTGGGTTTATCATCGCCTTCGGTGCTGGAGATGAGCGTTACGCGATAATCCTCGCCCAGGTCAAAGGCCGCCGGGCAAACCAGGTTGCCTACATTTTCAATAAAAAGCAAATCCAGGCCTTCGGCATGAATATGAGGCAGGGCCTGTAAAATCATCTGGGCTTCCAAATGGCATACCCCATTGGTAACAATTTGTAGCGAATCTACGCCCGCCTCGCGAATACGAATGGCATCGCGCTCCGTTTCCAGGTCACCCACCAGAACGGCCATTTTGAGCTGGTCTTTTAAGTAACGGGCGGTGGCCTGCATCAGGGTGGTTTTGCCACTCCCGGCCGAAGAAGTAATATTGACCAAGAGGGTATCTTGGGCCTGCATCTGGTCGCGGATGGACTTGGCCACAAAATCGTTGGCTTTGAGTAGGCTCAGGGTTGTGTTTTCGCACTGAACGGCCCCAACGGGCTGGCGGTTTGATTTGGCAAACTGGGTCATATCTGTTGAGACGGTTTAAGTTTCAAAAAATGAATGCAAATAAGCTAACTTGACAGTTCTACTTTTCCAATTAATAGTTCATTGCCCTGCACCACCTGGCTACAAGGCCTTTGGCAATGCTGGCAGACAAAACGATATTGAGTTACTTCGGAGGTGTGCTGGCAAACCGGGCATTTTATCAATGTAGGTAGCCACTCAATATGCAATTTCATGGGCTGATTGGCAAATTCGGTACTGACCACCGCCTCAAAAGCATTTTGAAGCAGGATGGGCTCAACATTGGCCAATTGCCCTATTTTCAGGTGAATATCGGTAATTTTTTTGAATTCGACTTCCGAAAATTCTTCGGCCAGGGTACGAAAAGTACTTCGAATCAGAGAAATCTCGTGCATACTATTTATCTTTCCACAAAATGATTTTCAATTCTTCCAAATTGCGCAGGTGGGCCTCGGCCTCTTTTTTGAGTACCGCATCGTCTACGAGGCGGAGCACTTCCTCCGCCATGCCTTGCATAGTTTGCCAGAGGGCCTGCATTTGGGGTAGCCCCAGCCGGGCTTCGTCCTGGGTTTGAAACCAGTGCGCTTCCAGGTAATTGAGCAAGGTAATGGCCCGTTCGTAAGGCCAGGCGTTTGTGCGCACGGCCAAAGCTTTTTCATACAAGGCAATGGCTTGCGCATAATGGTCGGCCCGAAGGGCAGCCGGAAATTTGCTCAGGGCATTGGCAAAATTGTTGCAAATCTGCGCATATTCATAGGGATAGTCGGCTTCATTAAAAAACAGGAGTGCTTCCTGAAAGGCCCGTATGGATTGGGTGGCCCAGAGTTGCTTTTTTTGGGCTTCGTCCGGCATTTCGGCAAAAATAACGCCCAAATAATGTTGAATTTGGGCATAGCGGGCAGGCTCCGTTTCCTTTTTGAAGATTTTGAGGGCTTCTTGCCAGGCTTGCAAAGCGCCCCGGTAAAACTGAGGCTGGCCACTTTGGGCCCAGGTATAAAGCAAAGTGCCTTTTCGCTCCTGAGCCTGGCCAAGCAGTTCAGGCAGTTCTTCCTCCCTAAGCATTTGAATGGCTTTGTTGATGTAAGAGAGCGATTCGGAATAACTTTCGTGGAGGTTGGCGATTTCGGAGGCATCAATGAGGCGCAAGGCCCATTCCCCAGTTTGACCAGTGGATTCGAAATACTGCATCGTTTCCCACACGAGATGCTTGGCTTGCGTGATAAGGCTCCAGTCATAAGGAACCCGGATTTCTTGCATGAGCAGGGTGGCCAGCAAGGATTTGAGCGAATGCTCCGCCGGAAGGCTTAATCTTTGGCGCAGCATCTTTTCCAGTTGTGCCTGTGCTTCGGGCGCATCGCCTATATCTGTGAGCAGGCCGGCATATTGCCAAAGGGTAAAAGCCTGGTAATCAGGCGTAGGAGCCAGGGCCAGGGCCTCTTGGTAGCGGGCATGCAGGGCGAGCAGTTCGGGCGGGCTTGCCCAGGAGCCATAATGTGCCGCGATGGCCTGATTGTGGGCGATACGATACGCCTCAAAAGCCTCTTCGGCCCTTTCGGCATCGCCGGAAAGCCATTCTTCTTGAAGAAGCCATTCGTGCTGAAGAGCCTGCAAAGCCTGAAAATCTTTTAACAAAGGATGCGAAGCCCCCAGATAAGCCGTGGCTTTTTCCAGATTGCCCAGTTTTCCAAAAATAGTCCCTAATACCAGGTCTTGGCAGACGGCCAGGCCATTGGGTAAAAGATAAGGTGGAAGATGATTTTGCCAGTCAAGGGGAAAATACAAAGATTCTTCCTTCAGGCAAATGACCCAGGCGGAGAAAGGCGGCTCTTTTTGGGCCAGGTCTTGCCAGGTAAGTAGCTCATCCAGACGGGGCTCAAGCTGCAAAAATTGCTGCAGCAAGGATAGTCATTAATTTGAGAAAAAATTGAAAGCATCGTAGTTGGTTTTAAAGGTGCCTCGGGCATCCCTTTGAATTCCCCTTTGAAAGATTTGGGCATAAAGCCGGGCTTGCGCTTCCGAGGCATAATCCGCAATGGCGCGAATTCTCAGCACCAGCGGCTTGTCTTGATGTATAAAAAGTATTGACAAATGCCAACGTCCTTTTTTGAGTACAATTCGGTAGCTTACCTGGGCATTGTGAAGCCAAAAGTCATCGGCGAGTAATTTTAAATCCTCGTTTCCCCCCAGTTCAGAATACTTGGTTTCTTCCATTGGCTTTCGGCTTTTATGGATAGTCTCATCAAAAAAGGCGAATATTCAGTATTTTTCCATTTCCCTGTATTTCATAGTCGAGTGTACGGTCTTGCCCGTCAATCTCAAAATCAATTAAAACTTCGTGGAGGGCCACTGATTTTTGCCCTTGTTGGTTTTTGTTTTTGAGCATATAGGGGGAGGCTTCGTGCATTTTCTTAAACCAGGTTTGGCTCATTCCGGCCATCAGCAGGGCTTGGCGTTCGGGATAGTAGCGCAGCAAGACGTGCGATTCTTCCGCCAGGACCGCCTCAGCGAGAGAGGGCTCAATCAGGAGATGATGGGTTTTGAGCTGTACATCCCCTTTTGAGGCTTGGGGCAGTGTCGTGGAAGCGGCTTCAACTGCCGCACCTGAGGGCACTTCCATCGCTTTCAGCTCTTCTAAGATGAGCTGCACTACTTTGTCGCCCGCGGCCCGGCTTCGGAACCGAGGCCCATTTCGAGCCGGGTATTTTCAATAGCAATCAGATAGACCTGAATATCTTCGGGATAGGCTTCCCCCAAAATCTTTTTGGCATAAGACAGGGCCTGGTCCCATTTGAGCCCATGCAAAAAGACCAGGGGGTCGTTTTGGGGCGCCTGGGCTACTACGGCGGCGGGCACTTTGAAAAGCGTGCCAAGGGGTTCCCCAGTATTGATAACCCCATCCACAAGGATAATGCGTGCTTGCCCTTTCAATTCAAAAAGCACCTCAAAAGCGGAGGTGCCCATGTCCAATATTTTGAGATTCTCCTGGGGCTTTATTTTTTCCAGCAGCTTTTCAATCACATAAATTCCCACCCCATCATCGCTCCGTACCGGGTTGCCAAAGCCCAAAATGGCGGTAGGACTATCCAAACGCAGATTTACTTTTTCCATAGAATAGTAAAAGGCCTGTGGAGTCATTGCTGACTTCCACAAGCCCTTGGTTGGATGACTTACAGTTTAAACTCCGTTATTTTTTTGCCGGTTTTTTCGTCGTGGGCGTGTACAGTACACACCAGGCAGGAATCAAAAGAACGGGCAACCATGCCTACTTCTACCGGGTCGTGGGGGTCTTCTATTTCAGTGCCCATCAGTGCCGCCTCAATTGGGCCTGATTTGCCTTCGTCATCATTGGGGCCCACATTGAGCGTGGTGGGGGCAACAACCTGGTAATTTTTTATCACCCCATTCTCAATCTCAATCCAGTGAGCCAAAGCCCCCCGGGCGGCTTCGGTGGCCCCAAAGCCCTTGCCGTCCTGTTCTTTGGGTTTGATGTAAAACTCATCGTCCAGTCTGATTTCAGAAAGCCATTTGTTAATCATTTCGTACAACCGGGGCGCTTCGTGCATCCGGGCCAGGGCGCGGGTAAAGACATTCGGGCCTTTTTGCTTCAAAATATCGCCAAACAAGGGGTCGCGAAACTGATGTTCCAGATTGGCCGGGTTGGCGTTCATAATCACCCGCGACAAGGGACCTGCTTCGGCGGCGTGGCCCATATAGCGAGGGGCCTTAGACCAGCTATACTTGCCGTCAAAATTGGTTTGCTCCAGGTTTTGCGAGGGCACGGGCGTGGGCAAAGGTTCGTTCCAGGGGTGGGCCGCCGGCACATCTTCAAACCAGGTGTGCTTCACGTGCTCCATAATCTGGAGATGGTCAAACTCGTGGTACTTTTCGCCATCAAAAAAGCCACTGGACGAAATCAGGGCTTTGTTACGGCCCTCAATGGTAGGCTTGTTATACAGGTCTTTGTGCAGATAAGTGCCATAGGCCAGGAATTTTCCTACGCCCTGCCCAAAGGTATCCATTCCAAATTCCAGGCTGGCCCGGATGAAAAGCCCCAGGTCGCTGTTGCGTTGCGATTCGTTTTCTTCAACCCAGGCCAGCAGGTCGTCCCAGGTCTGGATTTGCAAATACCGCTCAACAGAACAACCCAGCCAAATTGATTCCAGCCATTCATTGCGGAAGAAGTTCATAATCGCGTGGGCCCGCGTGATGTCTTTGAGTGTTGGAGCACACATCACCCCGCCGGGAACCATATAGCTTGAATGTGGCCATTGGCCGCCAAAGAGGGCATAGACCTCTACGGGTCGCCCGCTGGCGGTAACCCCTTTTTGAAAGGAAGTACCGACATAAGCCGAAAAACGCTTCACTACCTCCGCGTAGAGGGGTTTGTTGGCAAATTTCTTATTGGCCATGTCGGTTGCAAAAATGGCATAAAACCAGCGTGGAATACTCTGAACGGTTTCGGTGGCCTGTCCAATGGCCCGAAGCAAAAGTGCATTGGGGGGCAGGGTAGTCTTCCAGGCCGTATCGAGGGCCGAAGAAGCACAATATAAGTGAGAACCCCCACAGATACCGCAAATACGGGGGGTAACGATTAAGCCTGATTGGGGGTCCTTGCCTTCCATGATTTTTTCAAAACCCCGAAACATCGCCGCCTGGGTGTGGGCACGGGTAACTACCCCGTTTTCCATATACACCTTCACGTCCAGGTCGCCTTCGACCCGGCCTACCGGAGAAATATTTAGCTCTTTTACCATTTTCGTAATGCCTTGAAGATGAATGAGTGATTATTTTGAGTGTTTGTAAAGTTCACGATTTACGCCGACAATTTTCTCGACTTTGCCCATGGTTTTTTCAAATCCGGCTCGTAGATAATAGCCCAGTTTTGAATTGCCAGCGGGTACATCGCGGGGTAAAAAGCCCAGGTATTTCATGGTTTTGAAAACACTGCCCTTGACCAGGTCGTGGTGCGGAAATCCGGGTTCAGTACAACCGAGGCAGGGGTGGTTTACCCGGGTTTTGCTAGACTGGCGGTTCCACAAAATGCGGTTGCAACTGGCGTGGGTCATAGGCCCCCGACAGCCGACTTCATAAAACAAACAGCCGCCGCGCTTGCCAAAGTGGCCGTCTATCTTTTGGGCAAAGCTCACGGCATTGGTGCAGCCCGTCTGCACAAACTCCGTAAAAAATGTCTTGGGCCGGTGGTAATCGTCAATCAGCACATCGCCAATGCGCCCCGTTGAAATGGCCACCAGGATTTGGGTAACCCAGTCGGGGTGGGCCGGGCAGCCGGGAATGTTAATCACAGGCAATCCACCTTTTGATTTATAATCTGCACCCAAAAGCCGCCTTTTTGCTTTTTGTGAAACTGCAAACCCGTGGATTCACTAGGATTGGGGGGAACGGCCGGAATACCACCCCAGGTAGCACAATCGCCAATGGCCACCACATAACCCGCCACCTGCGAAAGCTCTCGGACCCAGTCCATCATCGGGCGGTCGCAGAAAAAATTCATTGTACCCGTATTGTTAGGGCCTTGAATCAGCGAGCCCTCATACACCAGAATATCCATCTGGATTTTGCCCGCAATAATGTCGTGCATCAATTCCGACACCTGCTCCCCAATCTCGAGGCCAATGGAAGGGTGCCACAATATGTTAACGCCGAAATCGGTTACCAGCTCGACCACCGTCGGCTCTTCGGCATTGAGGAAGGACATCGTATTGCCGCTACAGGCACCTCCTTGAAGCCATAGTACATTTGCCATGGTTTGATTAGATTAAGTTTTATAATTTTTGTCGCTTTTACAAAAAGAGACCATAAAGTACTACAAATCATTCAAATTTAAAAATTATTTCGCACAATAAGAAAAATACAAAAAAATATAAGATATTTAGAATCTATCTAAATTAAGAAGGAGAAGGAGGAAAAAAAATTTAGGAAAGTAACAAGTAAGGAAATAAAAAAAGGGGCCAAAGCCCCTTTCACAATAAAAAAGCAAAAGACTAGGCTCCTAGCCCAACAAAGTGATGGTAGAATCGGGCGATGGTTTCTATGCCTTTGAAATAGTTAAACAGGCCGTAATGCTCATTGGGCGAGTGAATATTGTCGGAATCCAGCCCAAAGCCCATCAGGACAGACTTTAGCCCCAGTTCTTTTTCGAAAAGTGCCACAATCGGAATACTGCCCCCTTCGCGCTTGGGAATGGGTTTTTTTCCCCATACCTCTTCAAAAGCAAGACTGGCGGCCCGAAATCCGGGAGAATCAAGAGGAGTAACCGCAGGTTCCCCCCCGTGATGCGGCAATACTTTTACCTGTACGCCCGCCGGCGCAATAGACTCGAAATATTGCTGAAACAAAGCCGTAATCTTATCTGAGGACTGGAAAGGCACTAAGCGCATGCTGATTTTGGCGTAGGCCTTGGCAGGCAGCACGGTCTTGGAGCCTTCCCCCGTATAACCGCCCCAAATGCCGTTTACATCCAGCGTAGGCCGAATGGAGACGTGCTCAATGGGAGTATAGCCTTTTTCACCGCGCAAGGCTTCCACTCCCAGGGCGGCCTTGTAGGCGGCTTCATCAAAGGGAATCTTGCCCATTTCGGCCCTTTCTGCTTGGCTGAGTTCTGCCACTTCGTCATAAAAACCCGGGATGGTAATGCGGTTGTTTTCATCTTTGAGGGCCGTAATCATCTCGCAAAGGGCATTGATAGGATTGGCCACCGCCCCGCCATAGACCCCGGAGTGCAGGTCGCGGTTGGGCCCGGTTACTTCTACCTGAATATAGCTCAGGCCCCTCAAGCCCGCCGTAATGGAGGGGGTATCGTTGGCAATGATGCTGGTATCCGAAATCAGAATAACATCGGCCTGCAGTTGGGCCCGGTAGTTTTGCACAAACCAAGCCAGATGGCTGGAGCCTACTTCTTCCTCCCCCTCAATCATAAATTTGACATTGCAGGGCAGCTCCTGGTTTTTCACCAGCAGTTCCAGGGCTTTGATGTGCATATACATCTGGCCTTTGTCGTCGCAGGCTCCGCGGGCGTATATTTTGCCCTCTTTAATGAGGGGCTCAAAAGGAGGCGAGTCCCAAAGCTCCATTGGGTCGGGTGGCTGAACATCATAATGGCCATACACCAACACGGTCGGTAAGCCTTCGCCCACCTTTTTTTCGCCAAAAACAATGGGATGCCCTTCCGTTTCTATCAGTTCGGCGCGGTCGGCTCCGGCAGCCAGTAGTTGTGCCTGCACAAATTGGGCTGCTTGGCGAACGGCGGCGGCCTGGGCAGGATTGGCACTCACCGAAGGAATTTTGAGCAAGTCTATCAATTCGGACACAAAGCGGTCTTTGTGGGTCTCGATATAAGCCTGGGTTGTGGACATACGATAATTTTAGGATAAAGAAATAATTATAATTCTAGTCGGAAGGACAGGCAAGCCAGGGATTTACTCCTGAAACCAACGCGAATAAAAAGGATAGGCATTGGCAATCCGAACGATTTCGGACTGGGCAAAGGCATCCGTGTTTTTGATAAATTTGGCCGGATTGCCCGCCCAGATTTGCCCGGCTTCTACCACCGTATTCTGCCGCAAAACGGCTCCGGCGCCAATAATGGCCCCGGTTTTGACCACACATCCATCCATCACAATAGCTCCCATGCCAATCAGCACCAGGTCCTCAATGGTACAGCCGTGTACGATGGCATTATGGGCAATGGAAACCTGATGACCAATGCGGGTTTCGTTGCGTTGATAGGTGGCGTGAATGACTGCCCCATCCTGCACATTGACCTGGTCGCCCATGGTAATGGGACTTACATCGCCCCGCACAACGGCATTAAACCAGATGCTACACTGGCGACCCATACTTACCTGACCAATCAATGTGGCATTATCGGCCAAGAAACAGTCTTCACCTATTTGGGGACTAAAGCCCCGCACCGATTTGATAAGTGCCATGCTTGCGTATTTGTTTTTAGATTGCGAATATGGCCAAAGAAAGGAGCAAATTCAAATGGAAATGCTTGTTTTATGGGCGATTGATGTTAAATAAAACCAAAAGTAAGGATGAATCTCCACAATTTTGAAGAAATGATTTTTCCTCATATACTAGACCGGGGCTGGGACTATTACGAAGAAGAACGCATTGAGAAAATCGAACAACTGGACCCGGGCCTATTTTGGGCGGAGGTGATGGGCCGAACCCTCTATGATGTGCATGTGCAATTGATTGGCTCAGAAATCATTTCCCTGGATTGTAATTGTCCGTATGCGGATGGAAAAATTTGCAAACACGAGGTGGCCGTCTTATACTACATTCGTGATGCCGAATGGTGGAAGGAAGGCCCGGCTTCAAGTCTTACAATGCAAGCGGTGCAATGGATGGCTAAAATGGAGCGTCCCGCACTAGAGGCCTTTCTATTAGAAATGCTCCGAAAGCACGCAGTCGTACGGGACGCTTTTTGGGAAAGACAGGGAGATTAAAGGTCTCTGCCCCAAGGGTTTATTTCTTGGCCGACCATTCGGCGATGGAGTTTTCATTCATCCGCACATAGTCTTGGTTGCCAGCCTTTTGGGCGGCTTCCAGCGATTGCTTGGCCACCGCAATGGCTTCCGCCTTTTTGCCCAGGTCGGCCAGAATGAGCGATTTACGGCGAAGCTGCCAGTAAGCGGGGTTCTCGCCGGCGGTGGCTTTGTTGATAAACTCGAGGGCTTTGTTGAGGTCTTTGCCTGTATCGTGGTAATAGGAAGCGGCCGCATAATAGTCATTGTTGCTTGGGCCAGCCATCACGCGCTCAATATTGCTTAGGATTTTTTTATCCACATCCACTTCAAGGGACAATATTGCCATCGTTTTTTCCCAGGCAAAAACCAACTCGGCGGTGTTCATGCCGATATTTTGCAGGTCAATGCTGAAATTTTCCAAAGCAAAATTGGTGTATTTCACTTTTGCTTCGGCAATCAGGGCCGGGGTTTTTTCGGTATATGAATTCCAACTGCCTGTCTCATAAGGATAGAAGTGCACGGCCCAGGCATTGGCATTGGGGATGCTCAATACAGCGTAAGCACCGGCTTTGAGGTCTTTACCACCAATTTTAACATCTTCCGAAAAAGTAATCTTGGTCGCGGAGTTGGCTCCTGTGCGCCAAACTTGTCCAAAAGGCACCAGACCATCGGTGGCAAAAATCACACGTCCTTTGGCTGAGGGGCGCGAATATTCCAGGCTTACCTGGCCCAGGCCAAAATTTTGAACTGTTTTTACGCCCGGACTAGGGGCTGGGGTTACGATTTGAGCCTGTCCGGCCATTGTTGTCAGGAGCCAGGTAGCCCATGCCATCCAAAAAAATTTAGTCATTGTCTTCAGTATTTAAGTTAAAAAATTTCGGAGCAAAAATAGTATTTTTCTTAGTGGTGCGGGTGAAGGAAAATCATTTTCACATTTCGATAAGAAAATGGCCTTGATTTATCTGTTGCAATGTCGTTCAGCCTTTCAAAAGAAAAACAAGGTTGAAAACTTTTTTTATTTTATGTTTTTTAGAGGTTTGGACACATTTTCTTGATATTTAGTTTGCTATTTTTTAATTTATTATGCTAATTTGCGGAAACCACTTCAATTCAGAGATTCATTTCATTCACAAAACTTAACTCCAAGACACTCATGAAAAGAAAAACTACAACCATCTTCATTTTACTGTGCCTATCGCTGTGCCTTCTCTTCGGGTTGAACATCGGGCGGGCCCAGATACTTAATGAGGGTTTCGAGGCCACTACGTTTCCTCCGGCGGGCTGGATAAGCGCACGCGGACAAAATGGCCTAGGTACTGCTTTTGACTGGGTGCGCAGCACCACTAATCCTCAGGGAGGAAGTACTGCCCACGCTTTCGTTCGGTATGAGAACGTAACAGGCGGCATAGCCGAAGACTGGCTCATCACCCCGCGCTTATTGCCCAATGCGGGCCAAAAAGACCTTACTTTCTGGATGGCCGATGATTTTGGAACCGACTTTGGCAGCGTTTATACCGTGCGGGTGAGCACGGGAAGCCAGTTCAATCTAGCCGCTTTTATTACGGTGGCCTCCTACACCGAAGAAGACTTGCAAAATGATGTGTACACCCAGTTTACCATAGATTTGAGTGCTTACAATGGTCAGCCGATTTTTGTGGCTTTTGTGATGAGCAATGACGACGGAGATAGCTTTTTCTTAGACAATGTAAGTGGAATTCCCCTGGCCCCGCCGCCCGCTTGTGCCCCCTCTACCAATGTAAGTACCCAAAATATCAGCAATACCTCGGCTAGTATCGCCTGGACGGCAGGCGGAGGCACTACCTGGAACATCAACTGGGCCGTGGCGGGTGTCATTACAAACCCGGGAACGGGGCAGGGCAATCTGGTGGCCAATAGTAGCACCAATCCTTATCCCCTCACTGGGCTATCCGAGGGTACAGACTATGTCTTTTATATTCAGGATGATTGTGGTGGTGGTCAAACCAGCGAATGGATAGGCCCCTTTTCTTTCCGAACCACAGCCCCCGGCACCACTTGCGCCAATTCTTTTATCATCAGTTCATTACCCTTCACCCAAACGGGCTTCACTACTCAAGGCTTTGGAGATGATTATGACGACGGGGATGCCTGTGGAAGTTTTTATATGACTGGCGATGACTTTGTCTTTGCGTATACCCCGGCCACGGACGAAACGGTCAGTATTACCCTAAGCAATACTGATGATTGGGTAGGGGTTTTTGTTACGCAAGGATGCCCCGATGCTGGGGGAAGTTGTGTAGCTTTGAATACAAATTTTGAAGGAAACCCTGCGATTGACCAAGTGAGCCTTGCGGGCGGAACCACCTATTTTATCATTATTTCTACTTTCCCAAGCCCACAATCTACCGCCTTTGATATTGATATTCAGCCAATCGCCTGCCCAAGCCCCAGCAACCTGGGAGTGCAGAATGTAGGGCTGAACTCCGCAGAACTAACCTGGGCTTCCAGCGAAACAAGCTTCAATATTAACTGGGCCGAAGAAGGAATCATTACCACTCCTGGAACGGGCCAGGGCAATTTGATAAGCAATACAACCGACAATCCTTATTTATTAACAAGCCTCAATTCACAAACGGTCTATACTTTTTATGTGCAAAGTGCTTGTGGAAGTGATTGGGCAGGACCTTTCACTTTTAATACTCGATGCAATCCGGTAACGGCTTTTCCTTGGAATGAGGGCTTTGAATCGGACTTTGGCCTGAACTGCTGGACGGTTTTGGACATCAATGGCGACAACGACACCTGGCGACTCTACGAAGGAGCCAATGCCCGCACAGGCAATAGGGCAGTTCGTGCTTTCACCGATTTTAATTCGGCCAATAACGACTGGCTAATTAGCCCGGCTTTGGTGCTGGATGGCAACCAAAGGCTTCGTTTCTGGACCCGAGCACAGTCAGCGAACGAACCCGACGAGCTGCAGGTCTTGCTTTCCACCACTGGCACTGCTCCGGCAAATTTTACCGAAGTATTACTTGCTTCTACACCTATCAATTTTACGACATATCAGGAATTTATACTTGATCTCTCGGCATACTCCGGCACGATTTATTTTGCTTTTGTTCGCAACCAGCCCCCGGCAGATGGCTGGTATGTGTATATTGATGATGTGCGGGTAGAAGCCATTCCCACTTGCCCAGAGCCAACAGATTTGGCGATTTCTGGTATTACCGCTACGACCGCCCAAGTGGACTTCAGCAGTGAGCCAGGCGAAGTCTTTTTGGTATATGGCCCCACTGGTTTCGATCCTGCCACCGAAGGCACAAGCCTTGCCGCCACGAGCAATCCTTTCACACTGACCAATCTGAGCCCCGAGACCGCTTATCAGGTTTATGCCTACCTGGTTTGTGAAGGCGGGGAGCAAAGTCCATTGGCTGGCCCGGTAAGCTTCAACACGCCTTGTGTGCCGCCCGTGGTATCTTCTTTTCCTTATCTGGAGAATTTTGATGGCGAAACCGCCCCGGCTTTACCTTGCGGATGGACAGTAGAGAATGTAAATGGAGATAGTTTTACTTGGATAAGCTATGCCAATGAAGGGCAGGCTTCATCAAACGCGGCAGGTGTGCGTTGGAATTCGGTCTTGGCCATGAACGACTGGCTCTTCAGCCCCGAAGTACAACTAGAAGCTGGGGTAGCCTATCGTGTTTCGTTTTCTTATCGGGTGGCCTCCGCTTTTTTTCCCGAAAACCTGGCCCTGTTTTATGGCAATGCAGCCAATGCCACAGCCATGAGCAATGAACTCTCTAGCCAAACGGGATTGGCCAATACTACCTATCAGACCGAAACGATTACCCTCACGCCAGCTAACAGTGGCGCATTTTTCTTCGGCTTTCATGGCTTCAGTGAGGCCGATCAGTTTCAGGTTTTTGTGGATAATTTTGAAATTCATCTTGTGCCTCAGGTAAGTCTCAGTGCCGATGTATTGCAGGGAACCGAAGCCACCCAAACGGTAATCACTCTCACGGCTACGAGCAATACGCCCGTAGAGGGCAACCAAAGCCTCAATCTGAATGTGAGTGGCACTAATATCACCGCCTCCGATTATGTCCTGAGTGCTTCTTCGCTTACTATTTTGGATGGACAAACTACAGCTACGGCTACTTTTACCATTCAAAACGACGGACTGGCAGAAGGGGAAGAGGTCGCTTTGGTCTCCCTAAGTAACCCCTCCGCAGGCATTGTCTTGTCAGATGATTTTGAGGTAGCCCTCACAATTGTGGACAACGACAACGCGCCCGTAGCCAATAATGACACCTATACTACTGAGCTGGAAACTATGCTGGAAGTGGATGTTGCGGGTGGAATTTTGAGCAATGATACAGACGCAGATGGCCAAAGTCTCACTGCCATTCTGGTGCAAAATGTGGCCCAGGGCACACTTACGCTTAATACCAACGGATCTTTTTCCTACACACCGCCCACTGCATTTACCGGAGAGGTCAGCTTTACTTATCAGGCCTCAGATGGAACCAACTCCTCATCCGTTGCAACGGTTCTCATCAACGTAACGCCTCCCAGTGCCCTTGAAGACCCCTACCTGGCAGCCGGAACCACCGTATCGCCTAACCCAAGTGCGGGGATTTTTTTGGTGAAAATGGACTTTGTTTACCTGGGAGGGGTAATGCTTCGTACCTTTGATGCGCAGGGAAGGCTCGTGCATACCACCAAAGTACAAAAGATAGCCCCTGTGCAGGGATATGAACTGGATTTGAGGTCGGTGGCTAGTGGTAATTTGTACTTGCAACTCGAGACCGAAACTGGACGCGCTACCAAGCGTCTAATCAAGGAATAGGCAGAAATTTTGCCGGTCAGTTTGCTTTGTGGCCCCTTGCCCTGTGGCAAGGGGTTTTTTTTATGGGATATCACATTTCCCACAAGCGCCAAAGACTTGAGCTCAGCAGGTAGCCCCCCAGCAAAACAATCAAACCACTGCTTAGAATGGCCCTTTGTATGGACCGCTCCATTTTCCAGAAAGACACGGGGTGGGCCTGCCAGAGCTGGCGATGCACCCAAAGCCCGCTCAATGTCCAAATCAGCCCCAAAAGGAGGTGAGCCAAATAAAACAGGCCGGAGGACATCTCCTTGTTTTGTATAAAAAACAGATACAGCAATAAACTGCCCAATACCCAGCCATAAAGTCCAAGAAGCGGATGGTTTTTCGAGGACATGGCTCAGGCTTTCATTTCGGGTTGAAGCAATATCTTCCAGGCGGCTTCGGTCTGCTGGGCACGCAGATATTTTTGGGCCAGGAGGTGCAGGGCCTGGGGGCGCTCAGCGGCGGGCAGATGATGGTCGTGCAAGATTTCGTACAAATCGGCTTGTTCCCGAAAAGCGATAATCTCCTCCTCCGGTGGTAGTTGCTCAATATTGCCCAATTGCCCCAAGTCATTGCCTGTGAGCACCGGACTATACCGAATCTCATCCGGTATTTTATCAATGCCTATGCCCAGGCGGGTATTGGGTTTTTCAACCTCAAAAAGGGCCGCGCCCTGGGCCCGGCAATACCAATTGCCACCCATTCGGGCCACCGCATCCAGTTTAAAAGGGTCTATCTGGCCATGTTCGTCCAATATATCAGGTTTGATGTGCGCCAACACAACTTCACAAATAATTAGGTTGCCAGCTCCGCCTTCCTGGCCGGTTTCTATAATTTGCTTTACTTTACATTCAAAGGCGGCGGGCGATTCGCCCACACGAGGCGGGCGTACTTTCTCGGAAGGCACTTCGGTAAATCCCGCTTTGACAAATTCATTGACTCCCTTGGCGTATTCAGTGCTGGATAGCGACATCTGGTTCACCATCTCAAAATTAACCATATTGATGACCACCTCCGGCACTTCTAGTATGTTTTCAAGGGTATGTTTATTGGTATTGTTGCGCACCCGGCGTGCTGGTGAAAATATCAGGGTAGGAGGATTGGAACCAAAGGCATTGAAAAAGCTAAAGGGGCTGAGATTGACCTGTTTCTGGGCATCCATGGTGCTGGCAAAGGCGATAGGACGCGGGGCAACGGCTCCCAATAAATAAGCGTGAAAGGCGGCTGTGCCAATGGCTTGTGGGTCTATTCTTTTCATAAGGCTATTTCTTCACTTTTTAATGCAAAAGCAAAGCTAGCTATTTAATGCCAAGAACCCCAAACGAGTAGTTAGCGGGTTGCCAAAACCGGAACTATGGGCGGCGTAGGGCGCAAAAGCCGCCGGGGATGAAGCTTGCGCAAGGCCAAAGGAGTTTTAATTTTAATGCCCAGCTTTTTGCAGATAAACAAAATGGTGAGATATGTCAACATGGTTTTGTATTTTCGGGTATAAATTTGAGCGGCCCGGATGTGTGTGCCGACACGCTTCTATATACCTTTTTGGCCTGCGAAGGTTGATGCAAAACCGTGCAGAAACCGGATTAAAACTTACACTGGTGAGAATGTTGTTTTCAAAAAAGAAAAAATCCCTTTTTGGGAATTATTCCCGCATCCTTCTGCTCGGCTTAAATAGTTGGCTAAGCCTTTCGGAAGTGGCCTTGAGCCAATCCTTAGATTTAAAATGGGCCGCCTTTCAGGAAGAGGCCCGGGCCATTGTTCGCCCTCTCCAAGTGCCTGGCGGGGTGATGGGCCTCATGGTGGGAGATTCTCTGGTAGCCCTCTCGGCCTGGGGCTGGGCCAATATCGCCCGGCAGATTCCTATGCGCCCCGACCACCTCTTTCCCATTGCTTCTATTAGCAAGACTTTTGCCGCCGTGCGGGCATTGCAATTGGTGGCCGAAGGCAAACTATCTCTTCAAACACCGGCCCGCCAATACCTGCCTGGCTATGGCCTGCCCGATACAGTGCGCATTCATCACTTATTTCATCAGACTTCCGAAGGTAAGCCTGGGCATTTTTTGCTTATGGCTCCCGATTTGGATGGCTAACCGAGGTAATCGAGAAAGCAGGCAAGCAAAAATACGCAGACCAAATGCAAGCTCACCTGCTTGCCCCTCTTCAAATGCAACAGACCATTCCGGGGCTAGGGGCGGTGGGCTATGCCCAGTTGGCCACCCGAATCGCTTCTCCATATTTCTTTAACCCAACAGGACCAGTCCGTCCGGGTTATTTGCCTCCCCCAGGCCTAAAAGCCAGCACCGGGCTCGTGGCCACCGTAGAAGACCTGGCCCGATACACGCGTGGCCTCCTGCAACACCAGCTTTTGCCCGATAGCCTACAAAAAAAAATGTGGCAGCCCGCCCTTACTTTGTCCGGTGATTCCCTGGCTTATGGCTTGGGCTGGTTTGTGGGAAAAGTGGCCGATGCCTCCGTTTACTGGCATTATGGCCAGGAAGATTGTTATTCCTCCGTATTGCTGCATCTGCCCCGGCAAAAACTTACTTTGTTGATGCTGGCCAACACTGCCTCACTCTCCGACCATGGCCGGATGCTGGATGGTAACTTCCGGCGTTCGCTCTTTTTATGGTCTTTTTTGCGCCATTTTGTGATTCCTGCCAGCCCTCCTTCCTGGCCGGAGGTCTCGGCTCCGGCGCAAGCCTGGGATACATTCCTGTCGCTTTGCCCCGATTCTTTGCGCTGGGTGGTCCGGGAAGAAATGATGGCCCGTCTGATGTGGCATTATTATACCGAAGCGGCCCCTAAAAGCAATAGCCTAGCTTATGCGCATGGCCTAGTCAAGCATTTTGCCCCAGACTTGGACAGCCTGGCCGACCCTGCCCTTGCCTGGGTTTGGCTACGGCTCTTAGACCGTCCGGCTCCGGCCCTCTTGCCCAGTGCCGAAAAACTAATCCTCAATACCTTGGCGGCACAGCCACAAGACCCTTATCGTCAATACCTGGCGGGTTGGTTTTATCAAATAGTCGGAGAAAAAAATCAGGCCACCCCTTATTTTCAGGCTATTGCTGATTTGCCCAATTTTGATTTGCGCTGGTACAAGGTACTGGCCACTTACCAGGCAGGGGAAAACCTGCTGGCTACTCAGCCCGACCTGGCCCGCCGATATTTACAAGGGTGATTGCCTGGGGTTGGAACCTGGACGGGGTGCGCCAAAAGGCATTGCAGGCTTTGCAACGCTGAGCGAGGAACTAAAAAAGGACAGTTTCAAAGAAACTGCCCTTCACAAATGTTACGGTTGCTTGACCATTTATTGTCTGGGGTGAGCTTTTTTCACTTTCAGAACACGTCCACTGACTTCGGCATTGTCAAGGGACTGGATGGCTTGGTTCGCCTCTTCGTCATCGGGCATTTCTACAAACCCAAAGCCGCGCGACTTACCGGTAACTTTGTCTTTGATGATCTTGGCAGAATCTACATCTCCAAAATCGGCGAAAACTTCTTCCAACTGAGCGTCGCTCATGTTAAATGGAAGGTTAGAAACAAAAATGTTCATAAAAAGGGAAATAACGAATAAAACAATATTTACATTTAAAGATACGCAGTTTTGCCAAAAAGTAACGGCTTTTGGCAGATATTTTTTTTGTTTTAAGACAAGGTTAGCTTTTTGAGAAAAAGATTGCCTCCATTTTCGCTCTTAATCCACCCCGGGTGCTTGGTATTGAGGAAAATCCAGGGTGGAATTGGCGGGCAGGGGCTTACACCAACGATAGCCAAGATAGGCTCCCACGAGGGTGGCCACAATATCACTGGGATCGAAAGTACGGGCCGAAAAAAGACCAGCGCCTTGCAGGATTTCATACAAGACGGCTCCCAGCGTGAAAGAGCCCACCACCACCCGCCGTGAATGGCTTAAATAAGGCTCAAAAGCCAGCAATATGCAGGTTCCTCCCAGGGCATACAAAAAACTGGGCAAGAAACCCGCCAGCGGCAGGCCCCAGGAGAAGTGGGCATACCAATAGGGGCGGATGATTTTTTTAAAAAGAATGGCCAGTAACACTATCAGGAGTGCCAGCCCTCCTCGGAGAATGACTGTTCTTCTTTTGTTCATGAGGTTTTAAAAAAAGCTTGGTGGTCTTAGACCAGGCCGGGGAGTAGAAATATTGTTATTTTGATTTTTTCAGAAGCTGATGGGTAGCCTGCGGGTTTATGAGTCGCAGCGTGGGGTCTTCGGGCAGGGTATCGGCCCCTTTTTCTATATATTGAATAAGCTGGGCGGGGCTTAGCTCAGGGCGCAAAGCCAGCATTTTGGCGGCCAGGTTGGTTACCTGGGGCGAGGCCATAGAGGTTCCCGAAAACTTAATTTTTGCGCCTCCGGGGACAAAACTCTCGATTTCGTAGCCATTGGCATAAAAACGTACACTTTTTCCTTCCGTGGTGAAATCGGTTTTCTTCCCTTCGCTGTCCACGGCCCCGATGGTGAGGAGGTTGGGCAGGTCGGAAAAAGTAGCCGGGATATATTCCGAAAAGTCAGCATTATTGTTTTCATTCCCCGCGCCACAGATAAAGAGTATCTCCGGGGCGCTTTTGAATGCCTCATAAAGGGCCTTTTTCTCGATGTCAAAAAGCTCCCGGGCCATTTCTTTGCGCTCTTGCTCATCTTTTCCTATGCCATGCAAGGCCAATAGTCCTTCGTATGCCGCAGCATTGTAACGCCAGCTCATATTGACCACCCGCACCTGGTTGACTTTGAGATATTGAACAATTTCGCGATACATCTGGGCCACAAACGTGGCTTTTTCGCGGGTGTGAGGCGGGGGAAGCGGGCGATACTCGAAAAACATTCGGATAGCTCCCAGGCGAATGAAGGGGTTGCCCGCCGCCACAATGCCCGCCACGTGGGTGCCGTGGGCATAATTTCCATAAAAGCTCAGTTCTTCATTAAAAGCTTCTACCTCTTCTTTTTTCAGGGTGCTGATTGCACGCCGTACTTCCTGGGCTTCGGGACTCTCGATGGCCGCCTGGAGGTCCATGAATCCTTTGGTGAGCAATTGCAGGCGGCTTACATCCGATTTGATTTTGCCGCTCGGGTCTTCCAAAAGTAAGCCGTCCTTTTTGGTTTCCATCAAGCTGTAGCCCAATCCGCTGCGCCCTGCGCATCCCGAAAGTGGTTTTGAGCCGGAATGACCGCCATATCTACGCCGGAATCCCAAACAAAAACGGCCACGGGCGGATAGTTTTCCTGGCCCGTAAAATTGACCTCGCGGGCCGTCCAGATATTGGCTTTGCTTACCCGACTTTGGTTGGCCGCATACAAGTCGGTAAAAATTTTCAACATAATGTCTTTGAGCGGAATTTGCCGGTCGCGGGCCATCCGAATATTGATAAAAGTACCCGCTACGCCTTCGGGTACCAGCCCTTTGTTGTTGTCAAGATAGGTTTGGATTTGTGTATCCAGGGTGGCCCCAATCAAGGCTGGATTCAGGATAGAAAGCCGCCCTTTCATCGATTCTACCTCTTCGGATACTTCGGCATAGGGCAAGGCCTGCCAAAGAGCGGCGTACTGCTGAGCAAATTCTTTCTGAAAGGTTTCCGCAGATGGGTTTTTTTCCTTGGCATAGGCCTTGGCATACGCTTGCAAAAACAGCCCTATAGTAATTTTTTCGGCGTTTTTATCGCAAAGCGCCTGAATTTGGGGGATAAAAGACAAAGCTTTCTCATAATCGTCCTTAAAGAAATACAGACCCAGCAGGCTTTCATAATAGCTTTTGAGGGCTGCCCGGTCCTGAATCTCATAGCGGTTTAAATCAGCTTCCAGATTTTTTATAAGGGTATCGGCATAGCCTAATAGACGGGGCATATCCTCTACCACTTCGGAGGCCCGCCCGGTAATGGTAATAGAACGACGGGGCAAATCACTTGCCTTGCTGATGACAGTTTTTGCCTGTGCCGATGCCTGGGTGGCCAGTCCCAGGGCCAGCCCTAAGGCAGCCAGTAAAAGCGGGATACAAAAACGAAGATTTTTCATAGTGTAATTAATTTTTAATAGTGTAATTAATTTTTATTTGATGCCCCAAAAGTCGCCCAGGGGCCTCTTTTAATGACTGAACAAAAAGCTAAACCGGGCTTAAAAAAAAATGAAAATGAAGGGTGAAAGTGCTCAACTGTGTTTTTATGGCCTTTTTTTCTTAAGAAAACCTTAAAATCATGAAAGTATGCTGAAGGGCGAAGGTCAAATGAGCGATGATTTTTATTTTTGAAACATGAAAAAAATTGATTATTACTTGATCATTACTTGGGTAGTCAATGGGCTGGCTGGTATCATCCTCGGGTTTCAATTCGGGACTTTTTCGCGTTCTATGGAGCGCGAACAGGAGGTATTTCAACGTTCCGTACAAGAGGCAAGCCAGGAAGCGGCCAAGGTTTATGCCCAATGGGTGAGCCACGTATCGAGTGTGGCCAACAAAAACACTTTTGATGAGCTATACCACAATGGCGATAGCAGTTTTGTATTTATAATTGCCCAATCGGTGCAAAAGTACCCCTTGATTGCTTTTCAACCCGATACTTCCCTGCCCCGCCTGCGCCTGAGGCAGTTTCGGCAGTTTCGCCAGGTGTTAGAAGAAAGCCGAAGCCAGCAAAAAGGCCTGCAGGAGTTTTACCTCATCCGGGCCATACAATTTTGCCAGGAATGCACTGAAAAAGCACCCAGTCTGGCCCGGGTTTTTCCGCTTGATTCTTTGGTGCGGGCCCAGTTAAAAGCCAAAAAAATTGATACAGAAGTGCAGATTGCCTTTCGGGATACGGTCAGAAAAGCATTTACCCTTTTGCCTTCTGGGGCCGATAGCTTGGCCCTGGCCAAGACTCCGTTTCGGTATTCCCTCACAGGCAATGCCGAAAAGGTCTTTTTATATTTTCCCCACCTCAAATCGTATATCTGGTATCAGATGACAGGCCGACTGGTGGCCTCTCTGGCTTTGGGGCTGATTGCCATTGCCAGTGCCCTGGCCGCTACTCGGCTCATTCACCACCAGAAAAAATTGGATTGCCAAAAAAATAATTTTATTAATAATGTAAGTCATGAATTTAAAACCCCCATTGCTACGATTGCTTTTGCGGTCGCCAATATCGAAAACGAGCAAGTCTTGCCTCATCCCGAAGCCATCCTTCAGTTTACTAAGGTCATCAAAGACGAAAACAAACGCCTCAATGCACAGGTAGAAAAGGTCTTGCAGGCTGCGGTCATCTCGCAAAAAGCCCTGGAGCTCAAAAAAGAACCCGTCAATATGCACCAACTCATCAATGAACTGGCCGATGCCTACGAATTGAAAATTTCAGCTCGGGGGCAATTGCATCGCAAACTTAATGCGGGCCAGGCCCAACTGACCGGAGATGCTTTCCACCTCTCCAATGTGATTTCTAATTTACTGGACAATGCCCTGAAATATTCGCCCCAAAATCTGAACATCACATTGCGCACCGAAAGCAGCGAAAAAGGCTTTTGGCTTTATGTAAGCGATCAGGGGCAGGGCATTCGTAAAGAAGACCAGCGCCTGATTTTTGATAAATTTTATCGGGTTACGAAAGGAAATCTGCACGAAGTGAAAGGCTTTGGCCTGGGGCTGAGCTATGTCAAAGAAATTGTGGAACAACACGGCGGGCAGGTAAGCTTACAGAGCCGAATCGGCAAAGGAAGTACTTTTGGTGTTTTTTTGCCATTTTCTTCCTTGCCTCTGGCACAAAACCAAGAGATTTCTCACCATCACGCAAACCAAGCAAAAGTATGAACAAGCCCTCGCAAATTCTTCTGGCAGAGGATGATGCCAATTTTGGACTGATGCTTAAAATCTTTCTGGAAATGAATGGCTACGACGTAACGCTCTGCGAAAATGGCCAACAAGCCTATGAAGTTTTTCAAAAGCAAAATTATGACCTTATGATTCTCGATGTGATGATGCCTCAGCTGGATGGCTATTCACTGGCCGAAAAACTTGCTACCCAATCCCATAAGCCCCCTTTTGTGTTCCTGACCGCCAAAGCCCTCAAAAAAGACCAAATCCGGGGTTACGAACTGGGTGCCGCCGATTATCTTATTAAGCCTTTTGACCCCGAAATATTATTGCTCAAAGTGAAGGTGCTGCTTCGCAAGGCAAGCTCGCCCCATACACAACCTTTATTTTTTAAACTTGGCCAACTGGCTTTTGATTACCCCAAACGCCTGCTCACCGGGCCTCACCTAAGCCAAAAGCTTAGCCCCAAAGAAGCCGAGCTCTTGCGCCTGCTTTGTGAAAAACAAAATGAGGTGCTTACCTACGAAGAAGCCCTGCTCAAAATCTGGAAGAATGACGATTATTTTACCCGCCAGAGCATGAATGTATTTATCACCAAATTGCGCAAATACCTGGGCCAAGATTCCCAAAACTCCATTGAGATAGAAAACCTTCACAGCAAAGGCTTTGTATTGAAAGGGCCCAGCAATTAATTTTTTTTAAGCGCGTTGGCAATAAATAATCAGTAATTTGAAAGAAAATTTGCCAAGGCCTGCGTATCTTTGTCTATTGATGCAAAAAGGTCAAGCGATTATTGGGTATGATTAAGACCGAAAAAAAAATAAACGAACTAGTGGCCGAAGATTATGTGCTGGGCTATGTGCTCCATTACTTCGGCATCCCTTTTTATAAATATACCGAAGAGACCCTCCAGGCCGTCTGCCGGCAAAAGGGCCTCAATATGCATCAGGTCGTTCAGGAACTAGAATCCATTCGCAAGCCTTCCCTTTCGCAGGCCCAGTTGCAGGCCTATCCCATTGAGATTATCATTCAATACCTTCGCCACGCCCATTATCGGTTTATCAACCAAAAACTGCCCTATATGGCTCGCCTGGTAGAAGACCTCAGTGACCGCTGCCAATGCCAGCCCTGCCTCGTGCACGACCTCAAAATTCTGTTTCCGCTTTTTGTAGAGGATTTTATCCACCATATTCACGAAGAAGAAGATACCCTTTTTAAGTATGTCCTGCTGCTTCATCAGGCTTCCAAAGGCCATTACTCCCCCGGAGAACTGCACTACCAGATGCAACAAAATAGCCTGAGCCGTTTTGCCCTGGAGCATCACGACCACGATGACGAAATGCGCGGCATCCGCGAGTTTACTCGCAATTATTATCTGGAGCCGGGGGCCGATTTGCATCTCCAGGTACTTTTTGCCGAACTACAGGCCCTCGAGGATGATTTGAAAATTCACGCCCAGGTAGAAGATGAAATTTTGCTCCTCAAAGCCATGCGCCTGGAGCAGGAAGTGCGGGAAATGCTTCGCCAAAAAGCGCAATACAATTAATTAATTAACAAATTCCAGGAATGGCCCGAATCCTTGCTATTGACTACGGACGCAAACGTACAGGCCTGGCCGTTACCGACCCCCTGCAAATCATTGCTACGGCCCTCGACACCGTAAGCACCCCCGAACTGATGGCCTTTTTGCAGCAATACCTTCGCCAGGAAACCGTTGAAACACTTGTTTTGGGCTGGCCCACCAAATTAGACGGGCAGGATACGGACATCACCGCCGAAGTGGAAAATTTATTTCATAGCCTGCAAAAGCACTTTCCAGATGTGCCTGTGCACAAACACGATGAGCGTTTTACCTCAAAAATGGCCCTAAACGCCCTGATTGAAGGGGGAACTTCTAAAAAATATCGCCGCCAAAAAGCCAATATCGACAAAGTGAGCGCAGTCATTATCCTACAGTCTTTTCTGGAAAGCCAGTCCTTTGGGCCTTCCTCGCCCTAATCCCGGCCAAAGACTTCTGAGGGAAATTTTCAAAAATTAATATTTCTTGCTCCCAAGCTCATCCCTCCAGCTTTTGCTGCATTTCTTCCAGCAATTGGCGCAGGGCTTGCAGTTCCTGGTTTTCGGCCAGTTCAAAAAGCTTTTGCTGAAAGCTGGCCGCTTCCAGGCGTTTTTTTCTTTCCTCCAAAACCAGGGCTTCGGCCTGTTGGGCTTTTAGCTCCGCCTCCTGGCGTTTGAGGGCCTCCCGCGCCATTTTCAACTCTGCCTCCTGGCGTTTGTAAGCTTCCAGGGCGGTTTGCTGCTCGGCCTTGCGCCGCTTTTTGGCTTCCTCCTGCCGCTTGAGCTTCTCTTTCAGGGCCTTTTGCAGGGCCTTGTCGGCCTTCACTTCGGCGGCTTTCCGGGCCTTCTGGGCCGATTGAGCATCTTTCTGGGCGGCTTCGGCTTCTTTCTGGGCCTTTTCCCTCAGCCGCACTTCCTCTATGTAGGTCATCAGCGGCTCCCCATTCCGGTCGGTCATTTTCAGCGAACCCTCCTCTATCCACAGGCGCATTCCCAAAAAGGGGCTTTCGTGGGGCAAAAAGGGCAGGTAGCGCTCCAGGCTGTCTTCTATCCGCACAAAGACTTCCAGCCACATACTGGGCTTGGTATGGATGACAAAATATTCCTTCACCCCCAGCCGATTGTAAAAATCATAGCGATTGCCCAGGTCTTCCTTGTCTTTGTAGTTGGAGGGGGAGGCAATCTCAAAGACCACCGCCGGGGGCACGCCCTCTTCTTTGGACATAATATAGGAACCCCGGTGGGGCATCCGGGGGCGACCAAAGACCACCATCATATCGGGGGCCATGCGTTTTTGGATATCCCCTTCCAGGGGGTAGATGAGTAAATCGCCGGCCACGAGGACGTTTTCGTCGTGGTCAAAGAGGCAGTCCAGGACATATTTGAGGGTTACGAGCAGGAGGAAATGCAAGGTGTTTTCGGACATAGGCTTGCCATCGTTGGAGGGGTAAAAACTTTCCGGGTAGTTGAATTTTTCCCAGACCGGGCCATAGGGCACAGTGGCTTCGGCCAGCACCAGGCTTTGGGGGGCGGGGCGGTAGTCGGGGAAGAGGTCTAACTGGATGCAGGCGGCACTCATAGAAAGGCAAATTAGGCAATGGCAAGGAAAAATGCAAGGGGAAGGCGATGTTTTGGGGAAGTTTTTGTCCGAGAAAAGTTGAAAATAGCGGCCCCCTTGCGCCGTGAAAAAAAGCCGATGCACAAAAAGTTTTTGCACAAAAAAAAATTTGTGCAAAGCAGAATTGTGCATC
>JAAUUB010000275.1 GCA_012031215.1 Microscillaceae bacterium
TTTACACGCCCGACCTCTGGCAGACCCTCCTCACCGCCTCCGAAAAATTAGCCCCCATAGAAAACCTCAAACAAAATCCGCCTCTATCCTGAAATGGAACTCAAAGGCAAAGGCAATACGCTGACTATCAACCTAAAACCTCGTAGCGGCGGCATCGGTAAGGTGAATGTCTATATCAATGGGCGCGAAGTGAATGAAAGCAAAGCCAATGCCCCCGACTTCAATCCGCAGCGCAAGACCCAAATCCAAGTCAATCTTAAAGACTATCAAAGCTACTTCTCCGAAGGCAAGAACATTATCTCTGTGAAGGCATACCATGCCGAAGGCTGGTTGGCCAGCCGTTTTCAGCATATTACTTATCAAAAAGGCACGCTCCAAAACCGAAGCACCGATACCAACTCAAGCCTAAGACCGGGGCAGGTAGGCTTGCAAGATGGAGAAAGCATAGATTTAGATTTTGACCCGGCTGAATTTCAGGAAAAAGCCGTAAGCGATTTTTATGCCCTTTGCATTGGCACTTCCGATTATCAGGGCGATGGCAGTGCGGGCGCTATCCGCGATTTGACCTTCCCTACTTCCGATGCCCAGGCAATGGCCCTGGCTTTGCAAATTGGGGCGAAAAAGTTTTTTGTGGATGAGGACGAAACCAATAAAAACAAAATCTTCATCCGTACCCTCAGCACCGACGATAAGAATCCTTTGAATCAGCCCTCCAAACAAAACATTCGCAAGGCTTTTCAGGAAATCGCCGCCAAGGCCAAGGCCGAAGATGTGTTTGTGGTCTTCTTTGCCGGACACGGCACCACTTTCAAAAAAGAGGATGAGCGTTTTGAATTGTTCTATTACCTCACCAAGGACGCAACCAGTGGCAACCTTGTGCAAGATGCCATTCGAGAAAGCCGCGCCATTTCCTCCGATGAACTCATTGCCTGGCTCAAAGAAATCAAAGCCAATAAACAAGTGATGATTTTAGATGCCTGTCATTCGGGGCAGGCCGTAGAAAATATTTTTGCCCAGCGTGATGTACCCCCTTCCCAAAAAACGCGCCTTGGAATTGATGAAAGACCGCACCGGCTTGTATATCATTTCGGGCAGTGCCGCCGATGCGGTCAGTTATGAATCCAGCGAATATGGTCAAGGCTTTTTGACCTACAGCCTGCTCTTGGGGATGACAGGGGCTGCTTTGGAAAAGGAAACCGATTTACTGAATGTAAGCACCTGGTTCAAATATGCCACCAATGAGGTCAATAGAATGGCCGCCGAATACAATTCCACCCAACAACCGCAAGTAGCCGAGCCCAAGACGAATTTTTGGATAGGGAAGTTTGAAGAAAAAGACCGCAACCTGATTCCCCTGAAAGAGGCAAAGCCGATGTTTGGAGAGCCAAGATTTATGAACAGCGATAAACTAAAAGATGATTTAGATTTGGAGCAACTGGTACAAGCTGAATTATTGGAAGGTGTTTACGCATCAAGGAGTGCAAATTACATTTTCACAGACGGTAAAAACAAAAAAATCCATCAAATCAATGGACTTTACACGATAGACGCACAAGGCAATATCAAAATCACTATCAAAATCTACAAAGGAGATACCCTCATCGCCGAAATCAAGGACCTGGAAGGCAATACCCGCGAAATCCAAGCATTGGCCGAAGACATAGTCAGAGAAGCGAAGAAAAGGGTGCTGAAGTAGCCCCCCCAAATTTGTTGTTGTGCAAAAAAACAGGCATTCACTTTAAAAAAAAATTTAAACGCCCAGCGAAACACACAATCTTTCTTCGTCTTACTTTTTCTTTTTAAAAAAATAATCCATAAATTGCTTTAAAAAGCAAAGAATATGAACTCACAAGTCAATAATACCGAACCCATAACGCTGATTATTCAAAAGGATAAAAAACAGGCTTTCTTGGAAATGTTGAAAACAATGGATTTTGTGGAAATAGAAACCTTATCCAATAAAATGGAGCGCTATATCCAAAATGCTCCTCAAGATATACCGCTCACTGACGAAGAAATAGACGCTTTGGTGAAAGAAGTAAGAACTGAAAAAAAATAAAATGCCCGAATTGAAAATTGCTTTTGATACCAATAACTGGGTAAGTTTTACGATTGGAAAAAGATTGATTGAACTGAAAGATGTTTTATTGGCTGAGAACGTCAGCACCTATATTTGCCAAGAAATCAAACAAGAATATATAGAGGTCATACAGCGTCCTAAAATGGCGAAATATATAAAGCCTGAGCGGATGATAGAAACACTTGAATTGATGGCTGAAGCCTGTATCGAAGTGGTTTTGTCTTCTACTGTTCAACTCTCGAGAGATGCAAAAGACAATTACTTATTGGCGCTTTGCCAAGATGCCAGTTTAGACTATCTGATGACAGGAGATAATGACTTGTTGGTCTTAGAAACCCATCAAAACACCAAAATCTTGACTTTTGCTGATTTTATCATCATATTGGATAACTTGTTAGCCTTAAAGCAACAAACGTCCCAGTAAAACACACATTTCCTCCGTTTTACTTTGATACTAATTGCAAGCCCTTTTGTAAATCCGTAGGACTCGCCCTGCAAAGGACTGTATTGCTTGTATTGAAACGCTCAGAAATACAAGACCCTTTCAAGGTGGCAAAAAAGAAAAAAATCCCCCATTTCTTTGCTCTTCAAACAGCCAGGTACGAACTTCAAATAAAAATTCAAAACCACAATGAAACACACCATCATCCTTCGTTTCATCGCTTCATTTATCGTATTACTTCCTCTCTGGGGGCTAGGGGGCTTTATGAAACCCACATCCCTCCTCCGTTTTATTTTTGTTTTTGCATATCCAACCTATAGTTTGTAAATTGCTTTCAAAAACAAGATATGTTACAAATTACCTTAAATATCAAAGACCGAAATAAAGTAGAGTTTCTTTTGGAGATTCTCAAAAGGATGGAATTTGTGGAGATTGTCAAAAGCAATGAAGCTACTGATTTTGAGGCAGATACATTTCTAAGAGAAATTTATCAAGAAAGAGAAAAATCAGGTACTGAACTCACTCAAAAATTAGATAATTTGTTTGAAAATCTATGAAAAAGGTCTTGATAGATACAGATATTCTATCTTATTATTTATTCAAAGAATACTCGATTTTGAAGCAAAATTTTGAGAACTACCTCAACAGTGAAGGTTTTGTCTATATTGGGCGACCTACTATATTCGAGGTAGAAAGCGGGCTCAAAGCTAAAAATGCCTCCGCACAACTGACCAAATTCTATGGATTTATTGCTCATCAACAAATTTTAGAAATCACGGCTACATCTGCTCAACTCTCTGCGGACATGTACGCACATCTTCATCAAATCGGCAAGCATTCAGGAGTAAACGACTTATATTTGGCTGGTATCGCGCAGGCAAATAATTTGTCTATTTGCACCAACAATGAAAAAGATTATGCACATATTTCTGATTTAGAAATTATCAATTGGATGAAATAAACTTCACTCAAAAAACAACAAAGGCCCAATGAAACCCACCCATTTCCTTCGTTTTATCTTGCTCATTTTGGCCTTTGAATTATCAAAAAATAATCTGTAAATTGCTGTTTCAAAACAAAGCTGAGAAAAGATGAAAGTAGAAATTAATCAAGATGGGTTAGTGCTTCATTTACCTATTTTGCCTCCAAGCAATATAGCTGAATTGATAGCCGCTATTGAGCACGTATATGCCAATTTTGAGCAAAATACGGACGAAAAAAAACGATTACAAAAATATAGCATTAATATTCAGCCTATCACTGATAAAACCCAAATCCTCAAAGCATATAAACAGCCCGATATGAGTAAAATAGTAGGTATATTACCCGATGATGAACCTTTTGAAGACCTTATTAAAATGAAATAAATTGATTACAACCGACCAAGATTTTAACCATTTGCATCAAATATACTTAGAGGTGATACAAGTACCTCTTAAATAAACTTCAAAAACAACAAACGCCCAGCGAAACACACAATCTTTCTTCGTCTTACTTTTTCAATTCAAAAAATAATCCCTAAATTACTTTCAAAAAATAAATGATATGGAAATATTACCACAACCTCTATCAAATGCACAATTGGAGATTTTGAAACTGTTATCAACAAATCTTTCTGAAAGTGAATTGAAAGAACTTAAAAATGAATTGGCACAATTTTATGCCAAAAAAGCCATCCAATCGGCTAATCAGGCTTGGCAGGAAAAGGGCTTATCCAACGAAATAATGGAGCAGTGGCTCAATGAAGATGGGCAATAAATTATGAAACCTGATTTTAGCAAACAAATCAATTTTCTAAAAATGAATATCATTTCTATTGACGAATTTTATCAAATTTTGAACGCTTAATCTTAATGAGACACACAATTTTCCTCCGTTTTATCGCTTTATTTATCGTATTACTCCCCCTTGGGGGCTGGGGGGGCTTCGCCCAAACCACCCCCCGAAATAGAAACAAGGGTGCAGATAGGGCATACAGACTATATGTCCAAAATCATTTTATTAGCAGACGGTAAAACTTTTCTGACAGGGAGTTGGGATAACACTGTGAAACATTGGGATATAGATTCTGGTAAGGAAATCCGTACTTTCCAAGGGCATACTGGTTGGGTTAATAATATCTTATTACTACCCGATGAAAAGGGTTTTTTGACAGCAAGTGATGATAATACTGTGAAACATTGGGACTTAGAAACAGGCGAAGAAATCAAAAGTTTTGAAGGGTACATTAGTGGAATTACTGAAATTCTCCTTTTACCTGATGGAAAGACTTTCTTGACCCATTGTGGTAGTAATAGACTTGAAAGATATGGAAATTTAGTTGATGATGTAAAACATTGGGATTTGGAAACAGGTAAAGAAATCAAAACTTTTGTGCATAATGGGGTTACTAAAATCCATTTATTGCCTGATGCTCGAACTTTTTTGACAGTAGGTAATTCT
>JAAUUB010000056.1 GCA_012031215.1 Microscillaceae bacterium
GAGATTATTACGTGGATAAAACCCTTTATATTGAGCAACTCGAGGTCTGGGGCGAAGACTTCGTTTCCTTTTTGCGGCCCCGTCGAATGGGTAAAAGCCTTTTTGTTTCGCTACTAGAATATTACTATGGCAAGGAGCACAAGGATAAGTTTGCGGCGCTTTTTGGAAATTACTATATCGGCCAACGCCCCACTCCCCTGGCGAATCAGTTTGCCGTTTTAAAGATGGACTTTTCTGCAATTGATACGACTACTGAGGAAAGGGCCTATCGGGGATTTTTAGGTAAAATTCAAAGCTATATCCGGGGATTTAATCTCAAATATCTTTTATTTAGCAAAGATGAACTTGAACATATCTGCCAACTTCCTAGTCCTGAGTTGGTGATGAAAAACTTTTTTGATGTGTATCAAGGCGAACCCATCTACTTCATTATTGACGAATACGACCACTTTACCAACGAAATCTTGCTGCAGGATTTATCCGCTTTCAAAAAAGCGGTTACGCATCAGGGCTATGTGCGCAAATTTTACGAAGCCCTCAAAGAAGCCACTCAAAAAGGGATTGTCAATCGCCTCTTTATTACCGGAGTTTCGCCCATCACCCTGGATGCCCTCACCAGCGGCTTCAACATCATTACCCACCTGACGGGTGAGAAAGCCTTTCACAATATGATGGGCTTTACGGAGGCAGAGGTAGCCCACATTATTGACCTGGTTTTGGAAGATAAAACGCGCCAGGATAAAATTATGCAAGACCTTCGTACCTGGTACAATGGCTATCGCTTTCATCTGGAAAGTGCGCATCGGATGTATAACTCGGACATGGTCTTGTACTTTGCCAAACACTTTCAGCGCTACCAGGCATATCCCCGACAAATGCTTGACCCTAATATTGCCCCAGATTATGGCAAGCTCAAAAAGATGTTTGAAATCCAGGACCCGGCGGGCAACTATGCTACTTTGGAAAAAATCCTGCACCAGGGCCAAATAGCCGATGAACTCATTTTTCAGTTTTCATTTGACAAAGGCTTTTCCGATGCCCAGTTTGTCAGCTTTTTGTTTTACATGGGCTACCTCACCATTGCGGGCGAGGCTAAAGGGCAGACGGTCTTTACCGTGCCCAATTATGTCATCCAGGCTTTGTACTGGGAGTATTTTTCCTGGCTTCTGGCCCAGCGGGAGCAGGTTTTTTTTGACGAACACCAGATACGCAATATGGTGGGCGAGATGACGGTGGGCAACATCCAGCCATTTATGGCCATGATTGGAGAGGTTTTGAAGACATTGTCTAACCGGGATTACCGCAATTTTGATGAGAAGTACATCAAAATTGTCATCATCAGCTTTATGGCCCAGGCAGGAATTTATCAAATCAAAAGTGAAGTAGAAACCTCATCGGGCTATATTGATATCCTGCTGCTGGCCCCGCCCACCAAAAAAATTGAGAAAGAATATATCTTTGAGCTTAAATATATCAAAAAGAAAGAAGCGCGCCCAGAATACATTGAGGCAAAGAAACAAGAAGCCCAGTCGCAAATCCGGGCTTATGTGGCGGCGGAGCCTGGCCTACAGCATAATCCTAAACTCCTGGCCTATGCCCTCCTTTTTGTAAAAGATGAACTGCGGGTGGAGGCAGTGGATTTGAATTTTTCTGAAAAGTAAACCAACCTGGCAGGTGGGAATAAAGCAATGTGAATAACCTGATAGTAAGTGAAATCACTGCTTAAGAACTACCAGGAGATTTCATTTTTATGACTTTTTGGGAAATGAGCCTTTCTAAGTTGCTTATCTGCAAAACTTTCATTTTTTCAATATTGCGCTTTTAAGGTTTTAGAATCAGCTTGTCAACCAAACGCAAGAAGATGCATTGCGAAAGCCAAGCCCTGTTTTCCGAGCGATTTTTGCCCAAGCCCCTGATTTAGGGAAAAGGTTTGTTTTTTAAAAGCCAGGTATTTATTTTGAGGGTGGAGGAATCAAATTTTAATCAATTACCGCTTATGAAAATTACCCGCGATTTATACGCCGCTTCGCTGTCTTTACTCACCGACCTCTACCAGCTCACGATGGCCTATGGCTATTGGAAGGCTGGGCGCAGCGAACAGGAGGCAGTTTTTCACTTATTTTTCCGCAAGGCCCCTTTTCAGGGCGGCTTTACCATCGCCTGCGGGCTGGAAACGGTCATTGATTTTTTGGAGGAATTTCATTTTACCAAAGACGACTTGGCCTATCTGGGGAGCTTGCCAGGCAATGACGGCCAGCCCTTGTTTGAGCCCGCTTTTCTGGATTACCTGGCCCAAATGAAGTTTAGTTGCGATATTGAAGCCATCCCCGAAGGCACCGTGGTCTTTCCCCACCAGCCCCTGATACGGGTGCAGGGCCCCATTCTTCAGGCCCAGATTATTGAAACGGCCCTGCTCAATATTATCAATTTTCAAACCTTGATTGCCACTAAGGCAGCCCGTATGCATATTGCCACTCAGGGCGAACTGGTCCTGGAATTTGGCTTGCGCCGGGCCCAGGGCATCGACGGGGCTTTGGCCGCCAGTCGGGCCGCTTATGTGGGGGGCTGCGATGCCACCTCCAATGTGCTGGCAGGAAAGCTCTATGATATTCCGGTGCGGGGCACCCATGCCCATAGTTGGGTCATGTCTTTTGATTCCGAAATGGAGGCTTTTGAAACTTATGCGGCCCACATGCCCAATAACTGTGTGTTTTTGGTAGATACTTACGATACCCTGGAAGGCGTACGCAAGGCCGTAGAAGTAGGGCACCAGCTTCGCGAAAGAGGTTACGAAATGATGGGGGTCCGGCTTGACTCGGGCGATTTGGCCTATCTAAGCATTGAGGCCCGCAAAATTTTGGATGAAGGCGGTTTCCCCGATGCCGCCATTGTGGCCAGTAACGACCTGGACGAGCACATCGTAACCAGCCTCAAAACCCAGGACGCTAAAATTACGATTTGGGGCATTGGCACTAAACTGGTTACCGCCTACGACCAGCCGGCCCTCGGAGGGGTGTACAAAATTGCCGCCGTGCGCCATCCCGAAGGGCATTGGGATTATAAAGTCAAGCTTTCGGAACAGGCCATCAAGGTATCCAATCCCGGAATTTTGCAGGTGCGGCGCTTTAAACAAGGCAATGAGTTTGTAGGCGATATGATTTATAATCTGGACAAACCCCCGGTCAAAAACCCCATCATGCTGGACCCCATGGACCCAACCCGACGCAAAGTATTTGGTACTGGTTTTCAGAGTGAGGAACTGCTGGTGCCTGTTTTTCGCAAGGGCCAAAAAGTCTATGAATGCCCCCCCCTCAAGGAAGTGAAAGCCCGCGTAGCGGCTCAGTTGGGCCATTTTCATCCTGGCATCAAGCGCTTTGTCAATCCCCATACCTACCCGGTGGGCTTGGAAAAAGGCCTAAGCGACGACAAGTACGATTTGATTATGCGGCTGCGCAATGCCTAAACCCCGCTATATCCTGGTGGGCCTGTTCCTGGCAGGCTTCTTGGCCCAATGTCAGCCTCCGACCCACCCACCCCAGGCCAAAATACCCGACCTCCGGGGAATGGTACTGGTCAAAGGGGGTACTATTTTTATCGGCAGTGCTGAGGGCCTGCCAGATGAGAAACCCATTTTCAAAACGGAGGTAAAAGATTTTTATCTCGATATCCATCCGGTTACGGTAGCGGCTTTTCAGACTTTTGTAAATGCTACGGGCTATCAAACGGAGGCCGAGCGGAGAGGAGATGCGGCGGTTTTTGATGTTGCGTTGGGCATTTGGAAATTAGTCAAAGGGGCCAATTGGCAATATCCGCAAGGGCCGCAGGCTGCTCCTGCCTTACCCAATCACCCCCTTACCCAGGTAAGTTGGTATGATGCCCAGGCCTACTGCCTTTGGGCGGGAAAGCGGTTGCCTACCGAAGCAGAGTGGGAGTATGCGGCCCGCAATGGACGAAATACGGCCGAAAAATATTCCTGGGGCGATTCGCTGGTACAGGCCGGAAAGTTTCGGGCCAATGTGTGGCAGGGGCATTTTCCCCATTATTTTTCCAATGAGGATGGCTTTAAGACCACCTCACCCGTGGGACATTTCGGAAAAAACCGTTTGGGCCTCAGCGATATGGGAGGCAATGTATGGGAATGATGTGCGGATGTTTATCGGTCTTATCCCGGCCATCTCCGTCCGGTGCCCGTGGATACCACCTTAAAAGTGCAAAGAGGAGGTTCCTTTCTTTGCGATCCCAAGGTCTGTCATGGCTTCCGGGTTTCGGCTCGCCAAGCTTGCCCTGCCGAGACCGCCCTGATGCACACAGGCTTTCGGACCGCCTATAGCCCGGCTTCGGCCCCACATATTAGAGGGGGCTTAGGGCAGGGGGGAAATTGTGCACCCCCTCAGTAAATCTTTGCGCCCTGGCCAAAGGTCTGGGAAATAGGCGGGCCGTATTTTTTTGCTCGATGATAAGAAACGGCTATTTCACCGTTTGGGGCGATTCTACCACTGCATTATACATCTCTCGAGACGCGAGGTGATTGTCCAGGGCTTCTAAAAAAGCTTCCAGATGTTCCATTTCTACGTGGTCCATCAGCACCACTTTATACCATTGGTTATCGGCCTGGTGTTTTTGAGGAACCAGTTGAAATCGTGAAGCGACTTCCTCCGGAATGGCGGAGGCACTCAGGGTAACGATGTTCATAAATGGCTCCCGGAAATAAGCCAATTTTCGGGCATTTAGCTGTTCACAAAACCAGCGCGTGCGGTTTTGCAATACACCGATTTTTTCCGCCCAGCCGTGCGGCCCGTATGTGGATAAAATTAGCCAGACGGCGACAGCATTGGCTCCCGAACGGCTCCCGCACAGGGTGAGGTCAAAGCCCTCAATGTATTCAGCCTCCCGGGTAAGTACCCGCTCTATCAGCCCTTTGCGGCAGAGGAAAATACCTGTTCCGTAAGGGGCTTGCAGCATTTTGTGGGCATCCACTGTGATAGAGCTAACCTCAGGGTTGCCAAAGTGCCAGGGATTTTGCGGATTGCTAAAGGGATAGACAAAACCCCCGTAAGCAGCGTCAATGTGGAGTTGAAAGGGCAAGTCGCGTTGCTTGAGGGCGGCCAGATAGAGCTGGGCATTGTCGACTGAGCCAAACATGGTCGTACCCATATTGGCTACCACAATGAAGTATTTTTTCCCGTCGGCCCGGGCTTGGTCAAGAGCCTCTGCAATGGCGGGGGCATTCAGTTGGCGGGTATCGGGATGAACGGGCACAATTACCTTATCCAGAAAAAGGAGGTTGGCACCTTTGGCAATGGAATAATGGGTGTCTTCGGAGGCCAGAATGGCGATTTCCTCACGCCGGGCCTGGTATTTTTGCAAAAATAATTGCGATACATCCATAAAGCCTGGATATTGGCTTCCGTTCCGCCTGGCGAAATGTAGCCATCAAAGCTTCCCGCCTGGGCTTGAAATACATCTACGGCCAGAATGTCAAGTACTTCCCGCTCTATGGCTTGGGTTCCCTTGAAGGCATATTCTGAAGTACCCAAAGTGTGGCAGCCAATGTGATTGGGATTGGCCACCAGGGTCTGCAAAAGTGGGGCATCCTTTAAAAAGGAAGCATCGCCGGGAAAGACCCGCGTATCCAGTTTAGAGGCTGGATAGCCGAGCGAGGCATCGGTGGCAAAGTTCACGTTTTGTTTTAGGGCCTCCTGAATGTGCAGTTGACGTTCTTGAGGCGAGCGTTTTTTCCAATACAAGGTCATATTCTTAAGTTTTTGAGGGCGATAGGGGTAGATTATATTACAAAGAGTAAGTTCGCAAATTTTCAGATTTCTTTTAAAAAGGTCTCATCTTTGTCGAGACGATGCCGCATATCCCGCAGGGTATGGGTGCGGAGCGATTGTAATAGCCCGTTTTTGTAGGCTTTGATGGTGTCGTGGAGAGGACAGGGATGGTCTTCGGAACATTCTTCAAAGCCCATTGCACATTTTTTAAAGCTTTCCAGCCCGTCGATGGCTTCCACTACCTTTATCACGGGCAAATCCAAGGTTTCTTCCTTAAGCGTAAAGCCCCCGCCCGGACCTTTGGCCGAGTGCACCAGCCCCCGTTTGCTCAGTTCCTGCATTATTTTTCCTAAAAAATGCCGGGGAGCGTTGAGTTGTTCGGCCAGGTCTTGCAAACCAATATTTTGCCCCTCTTGATGGTGCTGGGCTATGTAGAGTAAGGCCCGAATGCCGTATCCAAAAGCTTTTGATAGTTGCATACCATGTTTGTTTTAGAAAAAACCCGCCCGAAGGTAAGGCAAATTTACACAAAAACAAAATAAAAGATATTAAACTCTTTTATTTTTATTTTCCTGACAAAAGTCATTTTTTTTGGGGAGAAGTTGCTCTAGCTTTGGAGAGTTAAAGATATTAAACTTTTATTATTTAGTCATGAAACTCCAACGCACCTGGTTCCAAATTGCTCTCCTCAATTTCCTGCTGGCCGCCACGGCTGGGGCGGTGTTGCGGTTTGTGTTTGTGAGTGAGATACCGGGCCTGGAATACAAAAAATTGTTGCACGCCCACTCGCACGTAGCGATGCTGGGCTGGGTTTATTTGGCGCTCTTCAATGTGTTCACAGGCCTTTTTTTAGATAAGGCGGCAGAGCGGCCCGTTTACTCTCGTTTATTTTGGGCAACGCAGGTGAGTGTGGTGGGGATGCTGCTCAGTTTTCCGGTGGAGGGCTACGGACCTGTGTCTATCTTTTTCTCCACGCTTCACATACTCCTTTCGTATGGGTTTGCTTATTATTTCTTGCGGGATTTGTCCCGAAGCTCTTTGGCGGCAGGTGTGTCGGGGCGTTGGGCGCAGACGGCAATATGGCTGATGCTGATTTCCACGCTGGGTATCTGGATGCTTGGTCCTTTGACGGCATTTGGTGGCAAGCGACTGGTGCTATATTACATGGCCATTCAGTTTTTCCTTCATTTTCAGTTTAATGGTTGGTTTTTGTTTGGCCTTTTGGCTGTGTTTTTCCGCTTTCTTGAGACGCAGGCCATTGTTCTGCCCTTGCGGTTAGAGAAACGGTTCTTTTGGAGTTTGCTAGGGGCCACTTTGTTCACCTATGCGTTGGCCGTTTCGTGGGCCAGTCCGGTTTCGGTGGTGTTTTATGTCAATTCGCTGGGTGTATTGTTGCAACTGGGGGCTTTGTACTTTTTTGGAAAATTGCTGGGGCAACTGCGCCTTGATTTTTGGCCTACGCTGGGTTTTTGGCCACGTTTTTTATTTCAATTGGCCCTAGTAGGTTTTGGTCTCAAAATACTGATTCAGGCGGTGGTGGTAGTGCCTTATATTGCTACGGTATCTTACACCATCCGCAATTTTGTAGTCGGTTTTGTTCATTTGCTCACCCTGGGCACGGTCAGCATGTTTTTGTTTGGCTTGGCTTTGAGGTATAAGGGCTTGCAACTGTCGGAAGGGATAGGCCGGGTAGGGATGGGTCTGTTTGTGGGCGGCATCGTGGGCAGTGAAGCCTTGCTTTTTGGCCAAGGTTTTATGCTCTGGCAAACCTGGGGCTTTTTGCCATATTATTACGAAATGCTCTTTGGGCTAAGTGCCATCATGGTCTTGGGGCTTTTGGGACTGTTGCTTGGCTCAGGTGGCACTATCGCTCGGCAACCCAACCAGGCTCCTCGTCCGGTGGGCCAAATACCGCATTTGTTTCTTCTTATTTTTCTTTCATTTAAATTTTCTAGTATGAAAACCAATTCCCGACTTATCTTATTCAGTGTGGCTGTGTTTGCCTTTACCTGGGCTTGCGGCGGTGGCGGCAACAAAAACGCCGAGTTGCAAAAACAAATGGAAATGGCCAAGCAGTCCAGCGAAGCGCAAGCCGATGGCAGTGCCCTTTCTTCGGAAGAAAAAGCCCAGATAGAAAGCGGCAAAGGGGTAGGCGAAATTAAAGAAGTAAAGCTCTCAGACCCGCTTGATGAGCAAATGGTGAAAACAGGCATTTCTGTGTATGAGATGAAATGCGCCTCTTGCCACAAATTGGACGACCAGCGCACCGTAGGGCCAGGCTGGAAAGGCGTCACCAACAAGCGTCGTCCCGAATGGATTATGAACATGGTTACCAATGTGGAGGTCATGCTAGATGAAGACCCCACCGCCCAAAAGCTGCTCGAGGAATGTTTGACCCGCATGCCCAATCAGGGCCTGGCAGTGGGCGATGCCCGCAATGTGCTTGAGTTTATGCGCAAAAACGATGTGGAAAAGGCTGGTTCAAAAGACGGAGCCTTGAAGTAAACCCGAATCCCTGACCATTGGCAAGGATAGATGCCTCTTGTATATTTTTCAAATTTTTCTAACTCAACAAAAACAATGATGAAAACCACTCTCTGGCTCCGCTACGGGTTCTTTTGCCTGGCTGGGCTAATGTTTCTGGCCCAATGTGGCCCTAAACGGGGCCGCAAAAATGAAGCCCTCGTGGGGAGCGATGCCGCCTCAAAAGTTTATGTCAAACCCGGCGACCACGATGAATTCTACAACTTCGTGTCCGGCGGTTTTAGCGGTCAAATGTCCGTATATGGTTTGCCTTCCGGGCGGTTGCTCAAGGTGATTCCGGTCTTCTCGCAAAACCCGGAAAATGGCTACGGCTACAGCGAAGAAAGCAAGGCCATGCTCAATACCTCCCACGGTTTTCTGCCCTGGGACGATGCTCACCACTTGTCTTTTTCACAAACCGACGGACGGGGTGACGGGCGCTGGGTGTTTATCAATGCCAATAATACCCCGCGTATTGCCCGCATTGACCTGAAAACCTTCAAGACAGCCGAAATCATTGAGATTCCCAACAGTGCCGGGAACCACTCTTCCCCCTTTACGACCGAAAACTCTGAGTACGTAGTAGCGGGTACGCGCTTCTCTATCCCAATGGGTGAAAAGCAAGATGTGCCCATCAATACCTACAAGGAAAATTTCAAGGGTACCGTGAGTTTTGTAAAAGTGGATCCCAAAACTGGCCGGATGAAACTGGATTTCCAAATCAAAACGCCAGGGATGAATTTTGACCTTTCTCACTCGGGCAAGGGCCCTTCTGCTGACTGGTTTTTCTTCACCTGTTACAACAGCGAGGGAGCGCATACCTTGCTGGAAGTAAATGCTTCGCAACGCGACAAAGACTTTATCATGGCTGTCAACTGGAAAAAGCTGCCGAACTGGCCGCCAAAGGAGAGGGAGAGAAGCAAAAAACACGCTATGCGCACAATGTATGGGATGAAGAAACCCACACGGCCAAGTCGGAAATTATTGAGGAGGTTACGGTTTTTGATGTCAGCAAATTCAAAGACCTGGTTTATTTTATCCCTTGCCCCAAATCGCCGCACGGCTGCGATGTGGACCCTACGGGCAAATACATTGTTGGCAGTGGCAAGCTGGCCGCCCTTATTCCGGTATTTTCCTTTGATAAAATGCTTAAAGCCATTGCCAGCAAAACGTTTGAGGGAGATTTTCAGGGGATTCCAGTGCTGAAATACGAGGCCGTATTGCACAAGGAAGTACAAAAACCTGGCTTAGGCCCCTTGCATACCGAGTTTGACGGAAAAGGCTTTGGCTACACCACCATGTTCCTCTCTTCCGAAATTGTGAAATGGAACATAGAGACCGCCGAAGTAGTGGACCGTGCGCCCTGTTTCTACTCCGTTGGGCACTTGATGATTCCGGGTGGGGACAGCAAAAATCCCTGGGGCAAGTATATGGTGGCGTATAACAAAATCACCAAAGACCGTTATCTGCCTACGGGCCCTGAACTGACGCAATCGGCCCAACTATACGATATTTCGGGCGATAAGATTAAGCTCTTGCTGGATTTCCCCACCATTGGTGAGCCACACTATGCGGTGGCGATGCCTGCCGAACTGGTGAAACCCAACTCGCTCAAATCCTTTAAACTGGAAGAAAACAAGCACCCCTATGCGGCCCTAGGGGAAGGCAAGGCCCGGGTTGAGCGCGACGGCAATATTGTCCATGTCTATATGACGACTATCCGCTCCCACCTGGCCCCCGACAACATTGAAGGCGTGTTTGTAGGAGACGAGGTCTATTTCCACGTAACCAATTTGGAACAGGACTGGGATGTGCCTCACGGATTTGCTGTCAAAGGGGCTCAAAATGCGGAGTTGTTGGTGATGCCTGGCGAAACCGTAACCCTCAAATGGGAACCCAAGCAAGTGGGCGTGTTCCCGTTCTACTGCACAGACTTCTGTTCGGCACTCCACCAGGAAATGCAAGGCTATATCCGCATTTCGCCCAAAGGAGCAGATGTGCCCCTCAAATTTGGGGTAGGGGACAAGGTGGCCACGCTGCCCGAGGGCAATGGCAATAACCTGACCCGAAAATAATTCTATTTGGAGAAGGGCAAGGGGGTGGCCCCGCCCTTTTCTTCCAACCTAATCTGTAAAAACCAAAAACTTACGCTTATGAAACCCATTCATCCCCTCTCCCGCCTCCTGGTGGCCTTGGCGGCCCTCTCCCTCCTGGCTACTTATTTCCTCCCCATCTGGCTCATTGAGCTATACGCCCCTCAATATCCTGAAGGGGTAGCGATGACCATTCATATTGACCATCTTGAAGGAGATGTAGAGAAAATCAACGGCCTGAATCACTATATCGGGATGAAGCACATCAAGGCCGAGATGTTTCCCGAATTTACTTATCTGCCTTACATCGTAGGGGCATTTATCGGCCTGGGCCTTTTGGTGGCTTTGTTTCGTTGCCGGTGGATGTTGCTGACGTATGCCGGACTAATGGTGGCCGGCGCAGTGGTGGCCTTGGCCGATTTTTATCTATGGGGCTATGACTATGGCCATAATCTGGATCCTACTGCTGCACTCAAAATTGAAGGGATGAGTTACCAACCCCCTCTGATTGGTTACAAAAAACTCCTGAATTTTGAGGCTTATTCACTGCCCCACTATGGCGGACTGGTCGTAACCTTTGCCGGGGGCCTTGTCTTGCTTTTATCGCTCTTCGAGCTTTTGCGGAGCCGTCTTTTAGGAGATAAATCCCTCGCCCAGGCTACCTGCGCCCGCCGACCCAAGACTTCCTCACTGGTAGCGGGGATGTTGCTGACCACCGGACTTTTGTGGTTGAGCGCGTGTGAAGCCCAGCCTCAGCCTATAAAATTTGGGCAAGATGCCTGCTATCATTGCAAAATGACCCTCATGGATGCCAAGTTTGGGGCCGAGGTGGTGAGTAAAAAAGGGAAGGTTTTTATTTTTGACGATGTCAACTGCATGGTGCGCTTTCTGAAGATGGGCGAGCTGGCGGCAGACCAGGTGGCCCACCAGTTGGTGGTAGATTTTGCCCGTCCCGGGACGCTTATTCCGGTGAATCAGGCTTTTTTCCTCAAAAGTGAAGCCCTGCAAAGCCCTATGGCCGCCAATATTGCCGCTTTTGGCCAGGAAAGCACCTGGCAAAAACAGCAAAAGAAACTGGGTGGTGAACAACTTTCCTTTGCTCAGATTTTTGAGTTATTTAAACCCCGCCACCATGCGAATCATTGATTACATTTTTATAGGCCTGTTAGGCTTATTCTTTGAAAAGGTACAGGCCATCGATATACAAGTAGGCCCGGCCACCCACCACAAAAGCCTCAAAGCGGCCATTGCCCAGGCCCAGCCGGGGGATACCCTTTGCATCCAATCGGGCCTCTATCGCGAAGGGAATTTGGTAATTGACAAAAGCCTGACCCTGATTGGCGAAGGGGAGGTAGTGCTGGACGGACAGCATCGCTACGAAGTACTCACTATCACGGCCTCTAACGTGACCGTAATGGGGCTTACAATAAAGAATGCAGGCAAGGCGAGCCTCTCAGACCTGGCCGCCATTAAAATACGCGGGGCTCAGGGGGTGCAGATTCTGCACAACCGAATTGAAAAGGCCGTTTTTGGTATTTATTTTGAAAAAACGCAGCACAGCCGGGTGATAGGCAACGAAATCATTGCCCAGCATACCAATGCCCAATCGGCAGGCAATGGTATTCATGTCTGGAAGTCAGAACATCTCTATATTGCCAATAACCGCATAGAAGGACATCGCGACGGCATTTATTTTGAGTTTGTGGATGACTCAAAAGTGCTACGCAACCACAGCGAAGGCAATCTACGCTACGGCTTGCACTTTATGTTTTCGCACCGGGATGATTATCGCCACAACGTTTTTGTGCGCAATGGGGCCGGAATCGCGGTGATGTATTCCCGACAGGTGAAGATGTATCACAATCAATTTCGGGAAAGCTGGGGCAATGCCAGCAATGGTCTCCTGCTAAAGGAAATCACCGACAGTGAGGTGGCTTACAATTATTTTGAGAAAAATACCATTGGAACATATGTAGAGGGGGCCGTCAGGGTTAATATTGAACACAATCACTTTCACGCCAACGGCTGGGCCATCAAATTGCGTGGCAGCTCGTATGACAATGTCTTTCGCTACAATAACTTTACGGGCAATTCCTTTGACCTATCGGTTACGAGCAGCATTGTTCAAAACGAAATTTCCCAAAATTACTGGTCGCGCTACACGGGCTATGACCTGAACCGCGACGGAAAGGGCGATGTGCCTTATCATCCGGTGAGTATCTATTCGGTGGTGGTAGAAGAAGTGCCTCCCAGCCTGATACTGATGCGGAGCTTTACGATGGACCTACTGGAGAAGACCGAAAAAACCATTCCCAGCCTGACTCCTGAAAAACTTGTTGATGCCCAACCTTTAATGAAACAACTTCCCCTATGATTGCTATACAGGATTTACACAAACGATTTGGCAAGTTTAATGCCTTGCAAGCCATCCATCTCCAGATGGAAATGGGCCAGGCCATTGCCCTCATTGGGCCGAATGGCTCTGGCAAAACCACCCTTATCAAATGCTTGCTGGGAATGGTATTGCCCACGCAGGGGGATATTCGTTTTGAGGGCAAAAGCATTTTGCACCAACACCTCTACCGGGAGCAAATTGGCTATATGCCTCAGATTGGTCATTATCCGGGAAATATGAAAATTTCCCAGCTTATAGCAATGATGAAAGACCTGCGCAAAACGCAGGGGACCTACTTGGATGAAGAATTGCTATTGGCCTTCGAGATTGATAAAATTGCCCACAAGCCCATGCGCACCCTTTCGGGCGGTATGCGTCAGAAAGTGAGTGCCTGCCTGGCCTTTCTTTTCAACCCCAAAGTATTGATTCTGGATGAACCCACTGCCGGGCTTGACCCGCTGGCCACTGAGATTTTGAAGGAAAAAATCCGCCAGGAAAAACAAAAAGGTAAGCTTATCCTGATTACCTCCCACATCCTGAGCGATTTGGAAGACATCATCACGGATATTGTCTATTTGCAAGATGGACAGCTTCAGTTTTATAAAACCTGGCTTCGGCTACAAAACGAAACGGGCGAAAAACGCCTAAATCGGGCCATTGCTCAAGTTATGCAAAACCAAACATTCACCAATCACCCGCTAAAAAAAAACCTTTATGAATACCAAAATTCTTAAATATGTGGTGCTTGACATCCTCCAGAGTCGCTTTGTAGTGGCTTATACGCTCTTGCTCTTTGCGGTGAGTGTCAGTCTTTTCACCCTCGAGGGCAATGTGGACAAAGGCATCCTGAGCCTGCTCAATGTGGTACTGATTGTGGTGCCATTGCTGAGTGTAGTCTTTTCTACCATTCACTTTTACAATTCTTATGAATTTATAGAATTGTTGCTGGCCCAGCCCGTTCCACGCCTCAAAATCCTGATGAGCCAGTATGCAGGGGTGGCCCTTTCGCTGAGCCTGGCCTTGGCACTGGGGATGGGCCTCCCGATTGTGCTGTTTGCCTACGGCGAGGTGGGGCTTTCCTTGCTGGCATCGGGCGTATTGCTGACCTTGATTTTTACCGCCATTGGGTTTCTGAGTGCTGTCCTGACCCGCGACAAAGCCAAGGGCATAGGCATTGCCCTCTTGTTGTGGTTCTATTTTGCCATTCTGTATGATGGACTGGTACTGTATATTTTGTTTTCATTCAGTGATTATCCCCTCGAGAAGCTCACCCTTTTGCTGGTATCGCTCAATCCCGTGGATTTGGGACGCATCGTGATTTTGCTCAAAATGGACATTGCCGCTCTGATGGGCTACACCGGGGCTTTGTACCAGCAGTTCTTTGGTAGTGTTCTGGGGATTTTATTTTCGTTGGGGATTATGGTGCTGTGGTGGACCTTGCCTATAAGCATCAGCAGTCTTGTATTTCGGAAAAAAGATTTATAAATCATTAATTTAAAATAACAAACTTATGCCTATTTCACCTGAAATCCTTATTGGGAGTTTAGTAGCCGAAGATTATCGGGCTGCGGCCATTTTCCAACAAAAAGGCATCGATTTTTGCTGTGGCGGGCAACGCACGCTGGCCCAGGTCTGCGAAAAGCAAGGGCTGGATGTAAGCCAACTCATCGCCGAACTCGAGCAAGCCCTGGCTTCACCGGAATCCAAGCCTTCGGACTTTCGCCAGTGGCCCTTAGACCAACTCACCCGCCATATAGAACAGACCCATCATCGGTATGTAGAAGAAACTATCCCGGTACTGAAGCAATTTCTGGCCAAGCTGGTGCAAGTACACGGCAAAACTCACCCGGAACTGGTGGAGATACAGACGCTGTTTTTTGGGGCTGCGGACGAACTGACCACCCACATGAAAAAAGAGGAATTTATTCTCTTTCCATTTATTCGGAAGATGGCCGCCGCGCAGGAAAATCAGGAAAGGCTGGCCCCGCCAGTGTTTGGCTCGGTACACCACCCAATCGGGATGATGGAAGCCGAACACGCCCACGAAGGCGAGCGGTTTCGCCAAATCGCCCACCTCAGCCAGCAATACACCGCCCCGGAAGATGCTTGCGCCACCTATCGGGCTACCTATGCTACCTTGCAGGAGTTTGAAGCCAATTTACATCAGCATATTCACCTGGAAAACAATATTTTGTTTCCCCAGGCCATCGCGTTGGAAACGGCCTTACTCGCCGGATAGGGTTCTACAAAACAATACTCAATGGTCTTTGCCCTGGCTCAAGCAACCGGATAAAACGATGAAAAAGTTTAGCACTTTATTACTCCTTGGCCTACTGTTGCTCTCTACCTTGAGCAAGACCTGTATTGTTTTGTCTTTTCAGCTCAACCAAGACTTTATCCAAAAATATCTTTGCGAAAATCGAAATCAGCCCCAAAGTCCTTGTGGCGGACAGTGTGTGTTATCAAAAAGACTGGCTGCCGAAGCCGCCAAAGGAGAGGCCCTGCAGGCGATTTTAGAAAAACTGGAAATCCCTTTTTATAATTTTTTTCCGCTTGAAACTGCGTCCCTACCTTTTTTGAAAGGACGAGACGACCTTCCCGGGGAGCACTATGCGTCTTTTGTTCCCCGTTTGTTCATCAAGGACATCTTTCATCCCCCCCGCCCCGGTTTTGTGATTTGAGTTTTCAACTGGTCATGGTCAAGCGTGCTTTGCTAAAAAAAGCCACGTATCGTACTCTTTTTCTCAAACCAAAACTTACAAAACGACATGAAACCTTCATTCCTTTTCTTTTTCATAATGCTCCTGATGGGGCTTTGGGCCTGCCAAAACCAAGAAGAAACCCCGGCCCCCAATCCTTTGGAAGGGCTCACCAAAATCGTTTCGGCAGAGGCCACTACCTTGGGCCTACAAGTAGCCCTCTGGGGTGAAGCAAGTCCTTCGGTTGGCTATCAGGAATTGTATTTTTCCGTTACAGACGATGAAGGAAAAGCCGCCCGTGAGGTTCGGGTAAGCATTACCCCGATGATGCAAATGATGGCTCATGCCCACAGTTGCCCCTATGAGGCCCTTGCCTCCGACCGTCCCGCGATTAATTTATTTCGTTTTGGAATGGCTTTTATGATGCCCAGTGGCGACATGGGAAGTTGGTATATAGATGTGGAAGTGAAAGACCTGGCCACCCAGGCCAGTGAGACGGTTCGCCTACCTCTGGAGGTAACTGCCCCGGCAGAGGCCCGGCTCAAATCTTTTGAATCGGCCATCGATGCCAGTAAAATCTTTGTTTCTATTGCTGCTCCCAAAAGGCCTTCCGTAGGCATCAATGATTTTGAAATTGTGATTCACCGTCGCAACACGATGATGGATTTTCCAGCGGTTGAAGATTTCACCGTGGAAATCACCCCCGAAATGCCCACCATGGGCCACGGTTCGCCCAATAATGTAAACCCGGTTCACCAGCAAAACGGCCATTACCGAGGCAAAGTAAATTTTACAATGACCGGGCTTTGGCGTTTGCACTTGGTTATCAAGAAAGGGGGCGTAGTGGTCAAAGACGATTTGTTTTTTGACATGACCTTCTAAGCTATTTTCTAACAACAGGTCAGGCCGGATTTTCCGGTCTGCCTTTTCTAAAAAAACACTCGCCATGAAAACCTCTGCGCTTTTGCTTCTGCTTGTCTGGGGTCTCATCCCAAAGGGTATGGCCCAATCGGACCCTTGTCCGGGATGCCCCTGCCCAAGCGACAGCCTCCGTACTTTGCATCTGGACGAAATAGTGGTGCAAAGCCGCCCAGAATTACCCTCTTTGAGCCGTTTTTATCAAACTTCGCAACTGGCCCAGACCGAAGATTTGCTGGCCCGAATGCCCGCCTGCCACCTCATCCGGCGGGGAAGCTTTGGGATGGAACCCCTTATCCGGGGCTTGTCGGCCGGGCAAATCAATGTTCGCATTGATGGAATGGCCATTTTTTCGGCCTGTACCGATAAGATGGACCCCGTGACGGTGTATGTAGAACCCAATAATTTGAAAAACCTGGAAATCAAAACCGGAACCCGGGGCAGTGAATGGGGGGCGACCATCGGAGGCAGTGTCCACTTGCAAACCCAAGACCCAGTCTTGAATGCTGACCGGCCCTGGATGGGCAAAATAGGGACGGGCTTTCAATCGGCGGCCCAAAGTTGGCAGCACCAGTTGAATTTCAATTATACCCAGAGAAGATTAGGGCTTCGGCTCAATGGGGTTTATCGGCAAAGTCAGCCTTACCGGGCTGGCAATGGACAAACCATCGCTTTTTCACAATTTAATAAGGCCAATCTGGGGGCCAGTTTGAAATACCGCCTCAACGAACAATCCCTGCTCAAAGCGAGTGTCTTACTGGATGAAGCCTGGGACATGGGCTACCCTGCCCTCCCAATGGATGTAGCCTTTGCCCGGGCGCGTATTTATGGGCTGGCCTATGAGCTTTATCCCGCAAAAGGCAAGTTGGAATTTCTGGAAACAAAAGTTTATTTCAACCAAATACACCACCTCATGGACGACACCCAACGTCCGGAAGTGCAGATACACATGGATATGCCGGGTTGGAGCAAAACGGGCGGCGCTTATCTCCATACCGAATGGGCATTGGCCCCCCAGCATCAACTCAAGGCCCGGCTCGATTTTTATCAGAATGTGGTGCGGGCCGAAATGACGATGTATCCCGAAGGTGAAGCCCCCATGTTTATGCTCACCTGGCCCGATGCCCGACGTAGTGTGGGAGCCGTATTTCTGGCCTATCAGGGAAAAATTTCTTCCCGACTTTTGCTCGAGGCCCAAACCCGGCTAGACTATGCCCTTTCCCGGCTTACCTCGGCCTTTGGACGAAATCAACTGGCCGTTTTTGGCTATGCCGTAGAAGGAAATATCGCCCATGTTTTACCTACCGTACACCTTGGCCTGCGCCCTGCTTCCGAAAAAAAATGGCAGTGGCGCGCCAATCTGGGCTATGGACAACGCGCTCCGACGGTGAGCGAAATGTTTGGATTTTATCTTTACAACCGGCTGGATGGATTTGATTACCTCGGCTTGCCTACGCTCAAAACCGAAGCTTCCTGGCAAATGGAGGCAAGCTTGCACCACCGGACAAAAAAGGGAGCAACAGAACTTAGCCTTTTTTATCACTACCTGCCCGCCTATATCTTGGCAGATGTGGACCCAAACCTGAGCGCCATGACTCCAGGAGCCCGTGGGGTGAAGGTCTATCAACACATTCCTTTTGCCCAGCTCCTGGGGGCCGAACTGCAAACCAGCCAGACTTTCGGAACTCACTGGCAATGGGTGGGACAATGGAAATTTACCCTGGGACAAGACCACCGTGCCCAAGCCCTGCCCCTGATACCACCCCTCAAAAGCATCCAAACCCTGCGCTACCAAAGGCCCCGATGGAGCCTGCAAATAGAACAGGAAGCGGCCCTTTCGCAAACTCGGTTTCGGGAGGATTTTGGGGAAAATCAAACCCCCGCCTTTATGATTTTTCACCTGCGAGGAAGCTACCATTGGCAATTCCGCACCCAAAGTATTGAACTGAGTGGAGGAATAGAAAACCTGACCGACCAGCCCTACTGGGAGCATCTGGATTGGATAGACATTCCCCGGCCCGGGCTCAATCTTTATTTGAATTTGTTTTATCGATTTTGAGTGGAGTTTTTAGATAGATTGAGATAACCCGGAGAATTTTTTTTCGGGTTATTTTTTTCGTAAATAAACCCACCCATTAGGAGAGGAAGGGCTTTATATAATTGACGATCGCCACCTCAGGATTGTTTACAGCCCTGGCCAAAGGTCTGGGAAATAGGCGGGCTGTAAATTTTGTTGGATTATCAAAAAAAAACTACCTTTGAACAGATAAACCGATGCAGTTTGAAAAGCCCTATTTCCATATTGCTTGCTTTTCTTGTCTTGCTCTCCACTTTGAGCAAAACCAGCATTGTTTTGTCTTTTCAGCTCAACCAGGACTACATCAGCAAATATCTCTGCGAAAATCGCACCCAGCCTAAAATCTATTGCGGCGGGCAATGCGTACTTTCAAAACGCCTGGCTGCCGAGGCGCCAAAGGGGAAGCCTTGCGTACCATTTTGGAAAAGCTGGAAGTGCCTTATTTTGCCTCCCCCTTTGCCGCCGAGTTAGATGGAAGGGAAGTGGTTTCACTTCTTGACAAAGCGGCTTCTCGTCCAATTCCTTTCTGGAATTATCTCCGCATTTCGGGTATTTTTCATCCGCCCGCTTTCATTTAGCCTTTCCAACTTACTGATGCTGCAAGTCTTTTCGACCAAGACAATCGTGGCCGGAGATTGATTTGTGGCACCGAGTAGAAAGGCCCTTGTCTTCTTTATGGCACTAAAAGCGATGCCTCGCCTGTTCAGACGGCCATTACACGCAGCAAAACCCTGTTTTTGCCGGCGGACAGGGAGACTTTTGGCTTTGCTGCTTGTCATGTAACAAGCTTTAAGCTGTAATTTATCATCTTTTACTCATTTTTAAAACATCGCACTATCCGTGCGTTACAAGCTATTTTATGCGAATTTTACTTTACCTCTTGATAGGGCTAGGAACGAGCCAGATGGTTCTTTCCGCCCAAACACTTACGCTTCGAGATGCCCAGAACGAGGCCCCTATTGTTGGGGCTACTTTTCAATACGGAGCCCAAAATGGCTTGAGTAACAAGGAGGGAAATATTACCCTGACCTACAAGGCAGGTACGGTGTTATCTCTTTCTCATGTAAGCTACGGGCAATGGCAGTTGGCTGAGACCGAAGTAAAACAGGCCCTCCAGGCGGGCTATATCCTTCGCGAAGCCACCAGCCGGGTTTTATCACCCATTACCGTCATTGCCCTTCGTTGGCCTCAAGACAATGCCCAAACGCTGGTGCTGACCCCGCAGGAACGCCTGGCCCACGACGGCGGAGCCTTGCTCCATCGTACACCGGGACTGAGCAGCATTCGAAAAAGCGGAGCCTATGGCTTTGACCCGGTTTTGCGGGGTTTTAAGTACGACCAGCTCAATGTAGTGGTTGATGGGGCACAATGTGCCACCGCCGCCTGCCCTAACCGCATGGATCCGCCCACTAGCCAGATGGCTCCCAATATGATGCAAAGGATTGAAGTGCTCAAAGGCCCCTATGCCTTGCGGTTTGGCAATTCTTTTGGGGGAACCATCCATTTCATCAGCGCACCTGCCCAATTTAGCGAAGCAAGTGAGGTAAATGGCCGACTTTCGGGTGGTTGGGAAAGCAATGGCCAGATTTTGCGCAGTGAAGGACAGTTGGGCTTTCGGGGACAAAGCTACGACCTGAACCTTTTTGCCTCCTGGGCCCAGGGCAATGACTACCAGGATGGGGATGCGCAAGCTGTGCCTGCCGATTTTTTGCGAGCCAGTTTTGGGGCCACATTGGGCTTAAAAATTAACCCTCAGCAGCAAATTGTGCTATCGGCGACCCGCAACCTGGCCCGGGATGCCGATTTTCCGGCCTTGCCAATGGATTTGCGTACCGATGATACTTGGCTTTTTCAGATAAAGCACGACTGGCAAGCCCAAAGAGCAAAATTTCAGTCGCTGAACAGCCAGGTCTTTTTCACTTCTGTAGACCATCTCATGGACAATGGTCTCAAAGCCCTAAACCCCCGGATGCTCAATGTAGAAACACCCGCCCAAACCCTTAGCTATGGTGCCCGGCTGGAAGGGATATGGCACTTTGGTGTGGGCAAATTATTCCTGGGGAGCGACCTTCGGGTAGAACAAGCGGAGGGAATACGTCGCCGGGAATTTTTGATGGGCCCCAATGCAGGTCTGGTGCTTTTTGACAATGCCTGGCAAAACGGGCAAATCAACCGGATGGGGATTTTTGCTGAATATCAATGGAATTTGGGCAAGGGACAACTGGTGGCTGCCACCCGTATAGAGCGCAACGAGGCGCAAATCAAAGATGCGGATGCGGCCTTTACCCAAGTCTATGCCACCACCAACGACACCCAAATAAACCCCAGCCTGAGCCTGGGATATACCCACGCCCTGGGCAATGCCTGGCGCTTAGGCATTTGGGCGGGAAGAAGCCAACGTAGCGGCAGCCTAACCGAGCGCTTTATCAATTATTTCCCGGTCGGGCTTGACCCCTTTGAAATATTGGGCAACCCAGCCTTGAAACCGGAAGTCAATAATCAATTTGACCTGATGCTGAGCCTGGAGAAGCCCAAATTTCAGCTAAACCTTGATTTTTTTGGAGCCTATATGCAAAACTTTATCACGGCCTTTGTCAATCCGGCCCTGAGCCCGCGGATTCCTTCCAGTCCGGGTGTGCGCCAATATGCCAATCTGGGCGAGGTATTTAAAACTGGGTTTGAGTGGCAGGCCAAACAAAGCCTGACGGCCTTTTTGGAGCACCACCTGAGCCTGGCCTATACCTATGCCCGGGAAACGGAAAGCAATGCCCCCCTGCCCGAGATTGCGCCCCTGGAAGTGCGCTATAGTATTTTGGGGCGCTTTTGGAAAGGCAAATTCCGTCCCGAAGTTAAATTTCGGCACGCCATTACCCAAAGCCGGGTTTCGGCGGAATTTCGTGAAAGCCGTACTCCCGGATTCTCTATCTGGGATATTAGCCTTCATTATCAGCCTTTGGCAACATTACAATTCACGGGTGGGGTACAGAATCTTTTTGACATTGCCTACAATGAGCACCTCAATCGCAATGTGCAGGGAACCCAGGGGGCTATTTTAGCACCGGGGCGCAATTTCTTTCTCAATCTTTCCTGGGCCTTTTGAGTATCTCAGGTTTTGACAATGTACTTTTTCATTTGGGAAAGAGGGGGGAGCATTAAAAGAATCCCCTTCTGTGCCCAAAAAACCTCGAAATGGTTTCTAATCTTTATGATAATGTAGCTTTGTAAAATTTTATTTCTTCACATTTTAATTTTCTTTACAATGAAAAGTGCCCTGTTTACGCGAATGCTCAGTATCATTTTTGGACTGCTGCTGGCAGCCTGTGGTGGCGGTGAGAAAGGTCAGACCGCCGACAGTACGGCCACCGACACCGCTACCGAAGCGAGCAACGAGGAGGCCCCCGAAGAAACTCCCAAAGAGGAGGTCTATACTGTAAAAGGTCAGGTGGTGCGCCTGCCCGAGACAGGTAAAAACGACCTGACCGTGGACCACGAAGAAATTCCGGATTTTATGGAAGCCATGCGGATGAGCCTGACCCTGGCCGACAGCACCGAAGCCAAAGACCTGGTCGTAGGTGACAAAATCAGCTTTGAGATGGTGAAGGGCGAATCCGGTTTTCTGATGCGCAAGATTGAAAAACTGCCCGCTGATACGGAGCTGAAGCTTCCCGCAATGCCGGAGAAAAAATAGCCCCTTGTGTTTGGCATCTGAAAAAACCTCCGCGAATTCAGCGGAGGTTTTTTGGAAAAAATAGAACCTTGTGCCTGACAGGATTGATGTAGCGATGCTTGCCCGTAATTATCCCTCCAACAAAGCGAAAAATCGCTGTTTCATCTTGACCGGGACGTGTTTTTAAGCAAGAAACCCGCTTCAACGGACTGGTTTTAAGAAGTCTAGCCTGAATCCTAAGCCCAGAAAGTGCGGATTGAATTTCAATTGCGTCATTTTTGCGAGCGAAAACTGATAATGGGGAACAAAGCTGAGGCGGTATCTTGGATGAATGAGGGTAGAAAATGAAAAACCAACATACATGGCCCGGAAGGGCTCGATACGATGCAATAAGCCATTTTCGGAGGTGTTTTCGGAAAAATAATTTTGGGTTTGACCGTTCATAATTCCTGTTTCGGGGTCAAAAACCTGGGATACAATTTCTGGCTTTGTGTATTTTTCTCTGAGATAAAAAAATGAAGATAATCCGGCGTTTACGGCTAAATCCAGTTTACCCTTACTGAGCAGCAAGTAGTGGATGCCAATGGGCACTTCCAGCCAAAGATTATCGAGCGAATATTCATAGTTTCCGGCTAGGGAAGAAGTGGCAAAACCACTTGGCATTTGATTTAAAGATTATTTTCTTTTTACATTACAATAAGTCAGGTTATAGACTTGAGACTTTGAATCGGTAAATTGTATAAGTGTAACTCCCAAATTATCATCACCACTTTTCTTTGTATAAGTAATAGTAGTAGCAGGACACCCAGTACAAGGAAAGGTGAAACACTTACCTCACCTAAATCTATATCCAGAGGTTAAGAAATAACCCGCAATCGTATCTCCATTGCTGTCTATTTGAAAATTAGCTAGCAGACCCAACGAGTATTTCTCTCCAAAAGAATAATTATACCCAAGCCCAAGAGCTGCACCCACAGCAAAAGTTCGGGGAGGGAGTTCATTCACAAATACAGTGACTGGAAAGGGCAATCCAGTAATAGGTGGGTAAAGAGTTTCAGCAGAATCGAAAAGCGATGTAGATTGATACCTAAACACACCACTTAGCCTTGTTTGCAACTCATGTCTTCGGGTTCTGACAAAACTATACATTACTCCTATATTTTGCTGTATGCCCGCAGTAGTATATAAAATAGAGCCATTTACAAGCCTTCCTTCTCGATTTTCATAAAAAATAGGCTCAGATCCATCATGTATAGAAAATCCAAAGTCAGTAAAGCCACTTATTCTTTTTGTAAAATAATGGTTATATGTGAAGCCCAGAGATACCCCCATAATATCTCCCGAACCGTGCATCGTTCTACCTATATGAAAATTTGCCATTCTTTTGGGTAACTCTTGTGCTGCTGAAGAATAAGATAAGTATATCGCAGCTAAGACCAATATAACTTTTTTCATGTTTGTTTTTGATTGGTATGCCAAGCAATAGATTCAGTCCTGAAGATTGGCTTGGCATAATGGATATTAAAATTACTTCCTTTTTATTTTGGAGTAAGCCATATCATACTCTTGAGATTTTGAATCAGTAAACTGTATTATTGTAACCCCCATATCAAAATCTTTATTTTGTTTTGTAAAAGATATAGTTGTTGTTGGACAACCAGTACAAGGAGCAGGAAATGTATTTGTAATTGTTTGAGTGGATGCTCCACCATCTTCTTCTATCCAGCCTTCAATCATCCAGTTACCAATATTTGAAATGTTCCAATTAGCAATGAAATTATTAAAATCATGCCATTTTTGATCTCTAAAATGCTTTCGTTTGGTTTTACCAAATGGATGATTCTTTATCAATGTGCCAGATGCCATATTGACCCTGTAACGAAACTCAAGTTTTCCACTTGTCCAATGCTCGAGGGCATTTAAATTCAGAACCTTAATTATACCCCCACGTTCAGCCTCGCCATTGGTTCTACCCATATCAATAGTTTCGGGTGCTGCTACCATATTCCCTGGAGAAACGATTTCTTCTTGACCAATCACCCAAACATCATTTTCCCAAGCATAGTCTTCGGTGATGTGTTGATAATAAGTGAGTGTACTTCCATTATCTACAATGTATCCAGGGCTTGAATAAGGAGGTCTGGTAGGGTCTATGATAGGTGTAAGGGGTTCGTAGTCGTCTTGAAATACACCTACAGGCTCTTGTAAGAAGTAGTTTCCATTTTTGTTAGTGGAGATGTTTTCATCTTCTATGGTTTCTACCCTCGGGTAAAAAATTAGAGGTTCTATTCCACCATTCAGGCTTTTAATTTGCTTCACCAAGTTTTCTAACTCTCCTATCTCTTGATGGTATTTAGCTTTTGCTTTATAATGAGAGATAACTTTTGTAAAGTAAACATTGTACTCTCCGTGTTCTTGCTTTAGGCATTCATTGAATACGAATTCTCTGAAGTCCTCATTCTTTGCCATAATAAGGGCTTTGCTCATGAGTGCTTGCTTCAATTCAGCAAGTTGCTTGTCTTTGATGTTGGCATCAACAATATCTACTGAAGTTTTTTCACAAGCAGATAACCAAAAAAATAAAGCCGTAGCTATAAGAAATTTGGAAATTTGGAAATTTGTGTAACATAAAAGTAAAAAATTAAAGTGTTAATAAAGTGATT
>JAAUUB010000276.1 GCA_012031215.1 Microscillaceae bacterium
GAGGTAGATACGCCTGTACCTACGGCGGGGTCCAACCCTCCATTGATGGGGTCAGGCACCAGTTCGTCATTGTTTAGGCGATATTGGATGAAACCCCCTTGCAAGCCCAAAGAAGCCTTCAACTTGTCAGAAATCGGAAAATGCAGGGCATAAGAAAGAGAAAACATAATCCGGCTGATGGGCCCGGTTTGGTCATAAACAAACAAGCCCCCAAAACCACCGCTCAAAGCCGATGCTTTTGTGCCCTTCCCCAAGTGATAATCAATGGTTCCGATGGTAGGCAATACGAGTTCAGCTTTGTCCCGTTTAAAAATCCGGGGCGAAAAATGCCCACTCAGAAAAAAAGAGCGGGGGGCATCTTCAAAACCCGTCCACTGATTGCGAAAGCCAGCACGCACATCTATATAGTCATAAGCCCCCGCTACCGCCGGATTAAGCAGAAAATTATTGAGCATGTACTGGCTAAACTGAAACCTTTGCTGCGCCAAAGCCCCCCCCCAGGCTAGGGAGGCCATTATCAGGGCCAAGATATATTTTTTGAAATTCATGAGTTTGTTTCTTTAAAAGTGATGAAAGTAGATTTAACGGGTTACCACAACATACCCTTTTTCCGGGGCCTGTCCATTGTTTAGGTCTATGGTCCAATAGTAAGTACCGTGCCCCACCGGATTGCCATTAAAAGTGCCATCCCAGGGGTTTTGGTAGCCCGTGCTCTCAAAGACTTGGTCGCCCCAGCGGTTGAAAACACAAATCTTGGCATTGGGGAAACCACTCAGCAAAGGAATCTGCCAGGTATCAAAGCGTCCATCGCCATTGGGCGTGAATACATTGGGCACATTAAGCATGGTAAATACCCGCACCCGTACAGGAATCACCACCGTACAAGTGGCGCCGGCAATCCCCGTGGTCATGGTCACATTGTAGATTATCTCACTGGGCGTGGGCGAAGCCGCTGTAAACACCGGATTGGCAATATTGGGGTTGCTCAGATTGGTGGTGGGCGACCAGGTGTAAGTAGCATCAGGACCGCCATCCGCCACCAGTTCAACGGCATTGCCCAGATAGACCACAATGTCGTCATTTTCAACCGAAGGATTCACCAATTCGGGGAAAAACTGCACCGCATTGGTACTGGCCTGGTCTTGGCAGGTGCCGTTTCCGATGGTCCAGGTAAAGGTATAGTTTCCTGGGGCCGGAACCGTTACGGAGGTAGTGGGGGCAGTTTCATTGGTGAAGACGACTCCGGCAGCCGGGCTCGCCGTCCATTGGCCAATCGGGAAGCCATCCGTTGCCTGGAGGCTGGTAGTCAAACCACAAACATCCGCCGGATTGGCCACGGTGGCATTGAGCAAATCGGTAAACCGGATGGTAACTGTAGAATCTACCTGACAACCAATGCCACCGGTTACGGACCAATTCAATACATAGATGCCCGATTGGGTAACCCGAAAAATGGCATTGAACTGGGAGGTCGGCGTATCAAAAGAGGAACCCGTGGGGCCAGAAATCAAGGACCACTGCCCGGCAAAGCCTGCCGCCGGGGTATTGCCTGCCAGGGTGGCCGTTTGGGTATCATTGAAACAGATGTCCAATTGGTCGGGCCCCGCATCCGTTAAGGGTTGGTTGATGAAGGTAAAGCTGCTAACATCAGCTACCGGACAAACCTGCGTCCCACTGCCATTGTCGCGGGTAACTGTCCAAGTGAAGGTATAAGAGCCAGTAGAACCATTGGGAACAGTTACCGGGCTATTGGGATTGTTGGGGGCCTGAATGGTAGCTGTGGCCGGGCCACCCGTTTGCGTCCAGGTGCCTACTTCGCCCGCGCCTACGGCTTGGGCCGCCAGGTTGGTCGTAAAATTACAAATATCCACCACATCCGGCCCTGCATTCGAGACCGGAGGAACAAGGAAGGTAATGCTCACCTCGTCTGTTTCGGCAGGGCAAGTACCTTTGGTCAAGGACCAGGCAAAAGTATAAAGCCCTTCCGCACTTACACTGACCGTGCTGGTCGGGTCATTGGCATTGGTGAAAGTGGGTGTGCCTGGCCCGCTTACCAGGGTCCATACACCCGAAGAGCCCTGCACAGTGTTGGCGGCCAGTGCGTAGTTGCTCAAGCCGCAACTCAAATCATCCGGCCCGGCATCAGGCACGGCCGTAGAGACAAAAGTTACATCCACCAAATCAGTGGTTTGGCAGGTATCGGCATCTACTCCGGTGCCAATGATGTTGAAAAGCGTGCGGGAGAAAGTGATGGTGCCATCAAAAGAGGACGTTCCCAGTGTGGCGGTGGTTTGGATAGCATTTGGATTAGCAAAGACAATCCCCCCCAAGTTTAGTCCGGTGGTATCGCTGGCCACCTCCCAGATTCCCAAATCCGCGGCGGGATCATCCGAAATGGGGTTATTGGCAGCATCCAAGCCCAGCGAGGCGATATTGCCGCAAACCTGGGCAATGTCAGCCCCGGCATTGGCAATGGGAATGGTGGCAAAGTAAATGTCAATTTCGGTAAAGGCTGGGCAGGTAGCTGTTTCCCCGTTTGCCAGGGTAACCGTCCGGTTGATGGTCCAGCGGAAAGAGTAAGTGCCTTCTACAGGATTAATCATATTCACCGTCACGGGGCTGCCCGGGTTATTGACATCGTCAATGTCCACATCGGCCAGATTCACTCCCAGCGGCTGGCCCACCAATGACCAAATGCCTGTGTCTTCGGCAGTCAGGTTGTTGGTAGCGGTCAAGTTGGTCGTAAACCCACAAATCGTATCACTTTGGGCAATGGGCTCGGGTAGGGCAATAAAACGCACCGCAATCGTATCCTCACTTGCGCATACGATTCCGGTCAATGGGTCGGCTTTGCTTAATTGCCAGATAAAGCGCACCGTGCTGTTAAAGGTAGAAACACCGCCTGGGTTGTTGCTTACCGTTACTGTGGCATTGTTGGCCGTGTTGTTCGGGGTGAAAGTAAGCGTCAGGCCATTGACATCCCCAGGCACGGCCCGCCATTGGCCTTGAGCTTCGGGGTCCACATTGCCATCCAGGACATATTGCGCCCCGCAAACCACTACCGAATCGGCTACGGTGGAGGAAACCGCTATGGGCACCTCCACAAACTTACCTCTACCTGAATGGCTTCGGTACAGGTAGCGGTGGCCCCGCTGGGCAAGGTTACGGTACGGGCTACCTCCCATTGAAAAGTATAAATGCCCTCGGCGGAAATGGCCGAAATAGTCGTTTCCGGGTCATTGGGGTCATCAATGGTCAAAGTGCCCGGTCCACTCACCAGAGACCAGGTTCCTTCATCGGTAGCAGGGTCAAAATTATTGCCATTGGTCGTGCCATCGTCGTAAGCCCGCAAAGACCCACCCAAGCCACAGTAGCCCAATTGTTCGGCCCGGGGAATGGGGGGCGCAACAAAAAACACCACTACATCATTGGAATTGGTACAGTTTTCTGTGCCATTGATGCTATAGCGAAAAGTATATTCGCCGGGAGTAGTAACGGTTACGCCTACCGAAGCCTGGTTATTGGCAGGCAAGTTCGCGGGCGGAGTCGCGCCGCCCGGTGCGGTGAGTAGGCTCCAGCTAGAACCATCAATGCTCCCCCCTACGGCGGGGGAGCCGGTGAGGGTGGTAGTAAAACCACAAACCACCTGGTCGGGCCCAGCATTGGCCCCGGCCACATTCACAAACCGAACCCGCACTGTATCCGAAACCAAACAGTTGACCGAGCCTTCGCTGAAGCCATAATTCCAGATAAATTCATAGACTCCGGCCACAGGCACCGTAACCGCCGGATTATTGTTAAAAATACGGGGATTGAGCGGGTCGGCTGGGTTATAGACCGTGCCACTGAAATTGATGCCTGTTTGGGTAGGAGAATTGGTGGAAACGGTCCAGTAAGCGGCATTGCTTGGGTCAGGATTGGCTTGCAGGGTAGTGCCCAGCCCACACACCGACTGGTCAGGTCCGGCATTGGGTGTAAAGGAACCAAAAGCAAAGGTAACCCTAACCAGGTCCACGTCGGGGCAATCTTCGGAACCTACCCGCCAACGAAAGGTATAAGTACCCGGCTGGCTCACCTGGACGCGCTGGGTTTCTACCCGGCCATCCAAATCATCAATAAAAACCGGAGCGGGCGCGCCTACCGGGCCAGAATCAATCACATATTCCCAGGAACCATTGAAAATCACGGAACTGGCCCGGTCATCGCCCAGTAAATCGGCAATATCGTCACAGACACCAAAGTCATTGCCCGCAAAGGCATCGGGAGTGCCCAAAAAGGTAATCTGTACCGTGTCGGCATCAATACAATAGGCAATGCCGGGGTTGGTGGCCAGGAGTTCGTCGGGAATTTGGCGGCGAAAGACATAGACCCCCGGGCCCGCTTGAGCCAAAACCCTAGAATTGGGGTCTGCCGGGTCAATAATGACCGCATTGTCGTCATCCACCAAGACATCCGGCCCGGAAACATATTCCCAGATATTGAACACACTGGCGCCGGCATTGAAGTTGCCCGTGAAGCGCCACATATTGACAGCATCCCAAAAGCCTACCCCGCCTGTGGGTGGATTGAAGCTAGATTCAACCCCACAAACCACCTGCTCGGGCCCGGCATCCAGTGAATTTTGCAAATTGCTAATCAATACTCCGTTGCGGTCGCCAAAGGCTGTATTCTTTACTCCCGGCGTACCATTGACATTCAGCTGGATGGTGTAATTATTTTTGTGGCGGTAGTTATCCTGAAAAACACCGTCCGCATTTTGATGGTCAAAAAACACATCGGCATTGGTGGCATTCTGGCCGCTCAGGTTTACGCCCTGGGTAGCGGCGGTACAGCCGTACCATTATTGGGGGCCAGGGTGCCGCCACTCAAAGTGCCCATACTATCCCGTGAAAAAAGACCGCG
>JAAUUB010000057.1 GCA_012031215.1 Microscillaceae bacterium
AGGGCCAGGGCTGGCCCAGTCGTTCTTGGCCCCCAGGCAGCCCGAATGGCTTGTTCTACATGGGTGGCATCGCCTTCATAAAAATAGCCCAGGGTGTGGGCATGGTCGTGGGGGGGGCCAGGCGTATTTTTTTATCCGAAATAAGGGCCTCATCGCCGATATACATAGGAATTTCAAGGGTTTGTTGGCGCATTTCGGCCAGTGTAGCCTGAAGCAGGGCGCGTTCGGGTGTGCCCGGGGCATAGCCCAGCACGGGTTCGTTTTTGGGCAGAGGTACTTTAAAAAATCCAGGGTTCATTGTTTACTACTTTTTTGTCTTGCAAAAGTGCATATTTACCCGCATTTGGAAAACCCCCGGAGGGATTCTAAAAAAACTTAACCAAAAAAGCGGAAATGACGTTTAGTTTCAGTACCTTGCATTACCAAGTAAGGAGTATTTATCACCTTCATCAATAAATAATTTTATGGGAAAACAATCTTCCATGGCCGATGACACGATTGACAGCCATGTACTCTGGGCAATGGGCGCGGGCGCGATTCCACTTCCCTTTTTGGATATGGCGGCGGTTACGGCCATTCAGCTCAATATGTTCAAGGAATTGTGTATGATTTATCAGGTGGACTATAACGAATCGTATGGCAAAAACCTGATTAGCTCCATTGCCGGGGCTTCGCTGGCCAAGTTGGGGGCCAGTTTTATCAAGGCCATACCCGGCGTGGGCAGCCTTTTGGGCGGTGTGCCGATGGTGGTGCTATCGGGGGCTTCTACCTATGGAATAGGCCAGGTTTTTAAAAAGCACCTGGAAATAGGCGAAATGGTATCGGCCTTTAGCTTTGAGAATGCCCAGAAAATCTACAATGAAGCTTTCGACAAAGGCAAGGAGTATGTAGAAGACCTGCGCCGCCGGGCGATGGGCGAAAAAGAGAAACCACAGGAAAAACCGTCCGACGGACCTACGGCGGCTTCGTCCCCTAATGATGTGTTTGCCCGCCTGCAAACCCTGAAAGACCTGCACGACAAGGGCATGATTACGGATGAGGAGTACCAGGCCAAAAAAAGCCCAATTGCTCACCGAGATTTAGCCTGTCTTTGTCCAAAAAACCGCTTCCCGAAAAAGCGGTTTTTCTTTTTTTTGGTCGCGGGCCTGCTGGCAATTTTTTAAAAATACGTAGGCCCCCCGGCTCGAAGGCGATTGAAGATACTGTGCCCCGCCATAAAGCTTCGCCGGGCTTGGTTTTTGAGTGAATATATATAAGCCGCTTTATCCACTTTTCAGATGCGTATATTTCTCAATTTGTTGTGGGTTTTGAGTTTGCCCTTCTTTTTTTCCTGTCAGTTTCCTCAGTCCGCGGAGCTGAGCTGGGAGGCCCAGGATTCTGTGCTGAATACCCGCATTCAGGCTTTTATAAAAACCCACGCTCCAGAAATGGATAGCACTGCCCGACGAGTGGCCCGGGTGCAGGAAACCCTCCTCAAAGGAACAAGGTTTCGCTTTGAAGCAAAAGAAAAAATCCCCCTTGATTTTCCGGTATGTGGTGGGTATTCAGACAGTTGCCGCTATGACACGGCCCACCTGGCCCTGGCTTTGCTGCATTACCGCTTTTTGCCGGAGCAAAAAACCGAGGATTGGTCAGGAAAAAATTTTACGCACCTGGCCAGTGAAACTCAGTGGCGGACCTGGCAGGCCCTGCGAGGGGGCAACTACCAGCCTACCCGCTTCAAAGATTCCCCTTTCAGCGATGCCGAAAAAAATCTGGCCAATGATTTATTCAATGTGCAAGTGATTTTTGAGGCGCGCTGGCTCTTATTGCTGGAAATCAAGGAAGTAAAACTGCCAACCAGCCTTGCCGACGGCCAGATGAAAGGCGATTGGCATATTTTTGAATGGCCTTCGGCCACTTATCGGGGCAGCCTCGCGGTGGATGCCGCAAATACCGAAGGCTACCAGGCCCCCCTCACCCGCACCGAAAAAGTTACCAAAAGCAAGCGTAGCACCCGCTATGATTACCGGGGGCGGCCCAACACCCGGCAAGAAACCGTAACCGAAAACCAAACTACCTTTACCACCGAAGAGCAGCAAAGAAATGCTACCGAAGGAAACCTTCACCGAAATTTTCAGGAGGCCAGCCGAGCCGTCTTGTGGGAATATTTTGTGGGACTATCTGGCAAAATTCTGTATATGCCTTAGCGATAAGCAAAGCGATTTTAAACACCGAAATATGCGCCAAAACGCATAAAAAGCCCACCCTTTATAAAGAAAAGGGTGAGCGGAGGCTTAGACACAAAGCGGTTTAAGGCAGTAGCACTTGGTTGATGACGTGAATCACCCCGTTGGACTGCATCACATCATAGGTGCTGATGTTGGCCACATTGCCTTTGGCATCCTTTAGCACAATGTTTTTGTCACCATTCATCATCGCCATCAGTTTGTCGCCGCTCACGGTGCTGAGGCTGAGTGTGCCCCCGGCACTTTTGATGGCTTTTTTGATGCTTTCATAATCAAACTTGCCGGCCAGCACGTGATAAGTCAGGACTTTGGCCAGGGTTTCTTTGTTTTCGGGCTTGAGCAGGGTAGCTACTGTGCCTTCGGGCAGGTTTTCGAAGGCATCATTACCGGGGCAAACACGGTGAAAGGGCCTTTTCCGGAAAGCGTTTCTACTAATCCGGCCGCTTTTACGGCGGCAACCAGGGTAGTATGGTCTTTTGAGTTGACCGCATTTTCAATGATGTTTTTTTGCGGATACATGGCCTCTCCGCCCACCATTACATTTTGTGCCGTGGCGGAAGCCAGCAGTCCATTGAGAAAAAACACGGCAAGAACACTCAACAAAAATTGGTTTTTCATGGTAATATGAAATTAAGTTTAGAATGAAAAGATGTCAGACATACGGCCCGGGAGAGGCTTCTGGATTTAGCACCTTCCTTTTTTTTGGAAATTATTTTTATAGCCGTTCTGATGTGCCCTATTTGGGGAATAGGGCCCAGGCCCTTACTTTTGTGATTTACTCTTTTTTTCCACATATTAAAGTGATGCCCTTCAATCTTCTCAATTTTTTTAACTATGCCCAATCCCATTCGTCTGGAGTTGCCCACCAATTTTATGGCTACGGTCAATGCGTATCTTTTTTTGGAGCCGGAACCCACCCTGGTGGACTGCGGCGAAAAATCGGAAGCAGTTTGGAAAGCCCTCGTGGAACAATTGCATCAATACCATCTAAAGATAGAAGACCTGCGCAAGATTATCATTACCCATGCCCACGTGGACCATATCGGAATGGCGGCCCAACTGGTGGCCCACAGCCCCGCCGAGGTATGGGTTTCGGACTATGTCTATCCCTGGGCGATTGATTTTAAGCAGCAATGGCAAAGTCGGATGGCTTTTGTAGAAGAAAGCTGGCGGCTGGGCAATACACCCCCAGAATTGTTGCATCAGGTGATGGCGGGCATGCATTATATGCCCCGGTTTTGGGAACCGCTTCCTGCCGAAAGGGTGCGCCGTTTTGACCCGCAGGGGATAATAGAGATAGGAGCACAGCCCTGGCAATCGGTTTATACGCCCGGGCATGCCATCACCCAAACCTGTTTTTACCAACCCGAAAGCCGCAAGCTACTCTCCGCCGATATGTTGATGTATATTACGCCGGTGGCTGTCATTGAGCAGGAACTAAATTCTTTTCAAAGGGCCAACAGCCTGCCGGTGATGCTGGAAAGCTACCATAAAGTCAGAGAAATGGAAATTTCCTGTGTCTATCCCGGGCATGGTCAGCCTTTTGCCGACCACATCAGCTTGATTGACAGGCAGGTAGAACGAATTCACCAGCGCAAAGAAGAATGCCTGGAATGGATAAAAAAAGGTCAGGTTCATTTATATCCGCTTTCGGAGCTTATGTATAAAGAAGTCTCTCTCCCGCTTAAATTTGCGGGTTATGCCATGACAAGGGGCTATGTGGATTTGCTGCTTCAGGAAGGACGGGTAGCCGAGGACCTACAAGATGGCGTTTGGACTTTTAGGTTGACAGCGTAAGGTATTGAAAAGGATTTATTTTTTCTGAGGATTTTTTTACCGGAATATTTAGATTTATCAAACGTTTGTGTAATTTTACCCCCAGTAAACAAAAAGAGAGGAAATTGGCGCGATTCTTTTCCAAACACATCTCTAAGCCTTTCAAAACGGCACATCTTATTTGTGTTTGTTTACTCCCTTTCTACTTTTACAAAGCATCAAGGTTACGAATTTAAACATAAAAAAGATTTCATCCTCCCAAAGGGCGAATGAAATCCGAGGTTACTAATTTACAAAATTTATAAAGATTAACGGATTTCTAAGCAATTAGATTTCAAATTCAAACTGAGAATTCCAGATTTGTTCGCAAAGGCTTTGCCGTCGGGCAAATATGGAGGCATAGACAATGCCAGCGTCTTGAGCCATTTGGCCTGTAAAACCCTCAGCGTCAAGTTGGTATGTTTTTATATCCTCTTTTGTGTTGGTTTCCTTCATTTGTATAGGTTTATCCAACAATCCCCGTACGATTTCTCTTACTTTCTCAGCCTCGGCTGCTTCTGCTCTTTGCAAAGCCTGGTTTAGGTCTTCTATATGCGTGATAGTGCCCCTCAGGGGTTCACGCAAAGCATTTTTTTGAATATTTCGGTTTTTTTGGGCAAACTCAATGGCCAAAGCACCATAGCACGCCCGAATGAGCGGCTCCCAAACAGAATGCCAATAGGTAGGTGAGGGCGTTCGCTCGATGCCCACTACTTGTCCATTAATGAGTACAATGGCCCCTACCTGATGGGGCACACACTCAAACTCGGCCACAAACTGGTTGAGTTCCTTCTCAAACTGTCGGTAGAAATACTCAAGATGCCCCTGCTTAGGCAGGCCCAGTCCGGCGTTGAACAAAGCAATTGGTTCCCAAAGTTTGGCATAGTTTTTTTCCTCACGCGCGCTCAAGGCCGCTTCCCGCAGCGAAAAAGGCAAAATGATAAAAGTATATTTCCCTGACTTGATAAATCCGGGCTGTGATTGTTGGATACACATGCCCGTATCAAAGCACTTTTTGCTCCTGGCTTCTACCAGCCCAGGTGGGGCAAAGCGTGGTCCTGGGCTTTTTGGGGGGTAATGTAGCCGGTGTGCAAAGGCACCAACATCCAATGTCCCGTAGGGTTGGTAAATACCATTTCTCCATAGGCCACCGTGGCAAATTCCCCCTCCAGGGGAGAGACGAAACGCATGTCCGCTTCGGGGCTGGTCAGGGGAATGACTTGCATAAAGCCCACATTTTGCATTTTTTCGGGCGTTAGCCCCTTCAAAATATCCCGAAAGGTAAGGGTATTCAATATTTTTTCCATAAAATAGGCTTTTCCCGGTTATGCGGCTCTGATTGTTAATTTTGGTAAAACCATATTAAGCAAGATGGCAAGCCCTTTTTGGGGATGGCTTTCCAAAAGAATGGCCATCAGCCCACTGGCTAGTCCTTCGGGCCGGCTTAGTGCTAAAACCGGAACCAGGGTACTGAGCCTGCGCAGCCCTTCGGCCTCGGCGGCGGCCACGGCGGTCAACTGATAGGTAGGGGGAAGTCCTAATCCATTGGCCTGAGCCAGATAAATCAATTCTCCTAAGCGCCGGCCGGCGCATTTTCATAGCCATCCGTAAGAATAAAAATGGCTTCGGCTTGCTCTTTGAGCAGATGTAAATAATAGGGGGCCAGGTCGGTGGCACCTTCGGGCCGAATCAGTTCGTAGAGCCGGGAATCGTGCTCATTGGAATAGACAAACACCGAGTTATCGGCCAGATTGCCCAGCACATCACGAAGGGCCAGGGCAATGGCCATTGGGCGCAAGGCCTGGGAAGTGTGCCCTTGCATAGAGGCGGAGGCATCTACCAATACGGCGATTTTTTTGAAAGCGCACCCCAGCCTGTTGTGCGGTCTGCTTGGCCTTTTGCTCCAGGGCTTCTTTGATTTCGGGGCTAAGCCCCCGGGCAAAGGCATACAGATAAAGTCGGACGGCATCGTATTGGGTCGGGTCAAAATCAAGGGCAATGTTTTCTTTTTCGGCTTTGTTTTGCAAGACCATTTTTTGGCTTTTGCTCAGGTTGGCTTTTGTTAATTCAAGCACTTTTTTGCTTTCTACCTCTGATGGTAAATGCTTCGAATGCCTTCCAGCACTTCATAAGGCAAAGAGTATCCGGCCTCGATATTTTGCTTGGCGGCCACAAAAGCCCGGGGCAGCTCCAGGCGGAGATTTTCTTCATTTCCTAAAACAAAGCCCAGGGCTTCCAGCACAAGTGCTTGCTTTTCCGGCTTTCGTACATATTTCAAAATGTTTTTTTGCAAAATGCCAGTTTCTTTTTCCGTGAGACTGTCCGGGTGTTTAGACAAGATGGATTTGAGTATGCCCGTGGCTCGTTCTCCCCAGGCGTGTTGGAGGGCCGTGCGTATTTTTTTACGGTATTTTACGGCCCAAAATTCCAGCTTGGGGCTGTTGAGCAAACTTAGTAAAATCATTCGCCGGGCGCGGGTGTTGTTGACCCGTTCTGCCTTGAGCATACCAAACAGGTTCAACACCCTTTGAACCGGCAAATCACGAAACAATAAATGGATAATGGCGTCTTCCTGTTTTTCATCCAATAGTGCTCCCGCTTCCTGCCCCCGGGCCTGCCGGGCCAGGTTGCGTATGCCGAGCTGACGGCTGTAGTCGGTCAGGCCCTCTAGCAACAAACACAAGGCATAAAGTCCCCGGTCAAAAGCAAACAGGGCTTCGTGAGCCGCATTCACGGCTTCTTCTTGCTCGGCCTGGGTATTATAAAAGGTAGCCCTTGCTGTGGCAGTGGTGGCCAGGGCCAGAAAACGTCCCACAGTTTCTCCTGCTAGCTCCCATTTTTGTTGGGACCAGGCCTCTAGCAACTCGTGCAAAGAATGCCAGTTTTGTGTTTGCAGTAGAGGATACGGTTTGCGTTGCATAGGTCTTTTTCTTTAAACAGGGCCAGGACGGGAGTTATTCTGCATTACTTCCTGAAACGGATGTAGCCATATAGACTAGCTCGGAAATAACTCCACAGTGCCCCGTTATTTTTTTTTGAAGCGAAATTTGGAAATCAGTGATAACAAACTGGAATCAAACCAGCTTTTCTAGTCTAAAGACTAGGGTGTACCCATTACACGGTTCTGAACTAACTTCACAGTTGCTTCAAAAATATTTTTTATATTTCTGAAAACGAAATTCGCCTTGCATTCTTGCCAATGTACTCTTTTGGGTTCGGCACAAAAATAAAATCTGCTTACATGACATCAGTTCCATTTTGGGCGCATAGATTTTTTAATGTATTTATGCAAAAAAATTACATTCCTGCTTAAATAGCAGAATAAGCAGATTTTTCTAATGCGTGATTCCGCAATGGCTCTGCGACCATCCCCAAATTTCTTTCTACGTCCTGTTAGCAGCAAGGTTTGTAAACGCTTCCATAATTTGTGCCAAAGCCCTGCCGGGAGCTGCTTTGAGGCAAAGGCCCGCAAAGTATGGTTGAGCGAAACCTGTTGCTTTCCTCGTCGGCCCCTTCGGGGCAGGAGGTGCGAGATTTCTTAGAGCAGCACTTGCGCTGTAAAAAGCCAGAATAGATTCCTAATTGGTTTGCTTACGAAGTATCTGGCACTGGGCCAGCAAAAGGAGGTGCGCAAAAATTTGATTTTCAGTAAGATGAGCGCAATTTATCGAAATTGAGGAGGATGAGCCATCACCTCTAAGCGCTTCTCGTCGCAAAATGTCTCTTGGTGCAAACAATCAGAAATTGTGAGACCGATGAGGACCTTGCCTGAGATTTTCTCAAGTTGAGAAAAGTGCTTGTCTGAAAAGAGATGTAGCAGATTCATGGCTTTGCAATTTATTACAGCGGTATTTGAGAGTATTGACAATTTTAGCTATAAAACAGCACTTATGAGAAGTTACGATGGACAATTTAGGACTACATTAAACTACTAATAAGTGATGCTGTTACAGGTCAAACTTCAAAGTACAAAGATAAAACAAGCTTTTTTTGGATACAAGTATTTTTCGAGAAAAAAGATATTTTTTTATAAATAATCAGAAAAATGAGCAAAAACTTACACAACTGAGCGGCCTAGTGGATGGGGTTTTAATGGGTATAAAACTGGTTCATTATCTCCAGTGTTTCATCCAGCTTCTCCTCCGTAAGGGGTTTGGCAAAATAGCCTTTCACGAGCGAATAGGTGCGAGCCCGTTCTAGGTCGGCCTGGTCAATGGAAGAACTCAGAATGATAATCCCCACTTTTTGGGCCAGGGTCATAATCTTGAAAGCTTCTAAAAATTCCCAGCCATCCATAACGGGCATATTCAAATCCAATAAAATCAGGTTGGGTAGAGTTTCCTGTCGAGCTGCACAGGCTTGCACCCAGTCCAGGGCCTCACGTCCATTCTTGGCCGTATATATTTTATCAAAAGAAGTATGTTTCTCCAGGGTTTTCTTAATGATAAGAGTGGTGATGGCATCATCTTCCACCACCAGCGTACAGTTAATTTTCTTCATAGAAATATACTTTAAAAAGAGAACCATTCCCAGTTTCACTTTCTACTTCTATTCTACCGCCCAGGGCTTCTACCTGGGTTTTGGTGATGAAAAGGCCAAAGCCCCGGGCATCTTCATTGCCGTGAAAGGTTTTATACATACCAAAAAGTTTATCGCGGTGGCGCTCCAGGTCTATGCCCAGGCCATTGTCTTGCACCTGTAGTACCGTGTAAGGGCCCTCTTGATAAGCATTTACGATGATATGGGGCGGGCGTTGTGGGTGTCTATATTTCAGGGCATTGCTCAATAGGTTGAGGAGGATGCTGTCAAGGTAGGCCGAAATGACCGCCAAGCTTAATTCTTCGGGTACTTGTACCTCTATCTGGGCTTCGTGCTGGAGGATGGCCCCGCTCAGGATTTCCAGTGTTTTGAACACTTCGGCGCGGAGGTTTTTTTTATGCCGGGGTTTAGAAAGATTTTCATTGATAGAGAGGATTTCGTTGAGATTAAAAATGGTTTCCTCGAGTTGATTGGCACTGGAACGTAGCATTTCCAGATAGGTCTGCTTTTCGTTCTCTTCCTGGCTATCCAGCATCAATTGCAGAAGGCCGCTAATATTGGCGGCGTGGGAGCGGATATTGTGCGAAACAATATAGGTAAAGCTCTTGAGACGGGTGTTTTGCTCGCTGCTGATGTCGAGCAGGCGTTGGGTATGGGCCAGGGCTTCTACCTGGGCGGTGATGTCAAAACCCACACAGAGAATCTCGCTGACCTGTCCCTGTTCATCAAGCACCCCTTTAAATTCCCATTTACCTGCTTTGATTTCACCCGTTTCGGTAAGTTTGCACAAAATTACTTCATGAGGCAGTTCGGGCTTTTCAATGCAAAGTATAACTGTATCAATGCAAGCCTGCCGGTCAGATTCCACGATGGTTTCTAAGGAGGGCTGGCCAATGAGGAAGCTCTGGTAGCCAAAGCATTGGCGAAAATAATCATTGATATAGGTATAACGGCCTTCTATATCGGTTTTGATGACATAAACGGCCTGGCTGTCCAGGATAGACTGATACTGGCGGGCCAGCAAACGGGCCTCTTTTTCGGACTGTAGCAGGGCCTCTTGTACTGCACGTAGGGCCGTAATATCTCGTCCAATGGATTGTAATTGAGTGAGTTTGCCTTCTTCATTAAAAATACCCTGGTTAAGCCATTGGGTCCAGCCCCATTCGCCATTTGCCCTTCTGTCGCGGTTTTCCCAGATAAAGAGATTGTTTTCGGGGCTTAATTGGGCGATGTTTTGCTCAATACCGACAATATCTTCGGGCTTGGCAAAATCCTTCCATAACAATCCGTAGATAGCTTCGGTAGTTGTTCCCAGGGCACGCGCCAGGGGCTGGTTTGCAAACGTGATGCGGGTATTGGGTTCGGAAAGAAGCACAAAATCGGCTTGGGTTTCTACCACAATACGGTATTTTTCCTCACTGATTTCGAGGGCCTCTTTCTGAATTTGGAGTAAATTTTGGGCCGCCGTCAGTTCAGATAATGAAGCAAGGAGCTTTTCATTACTGGTTTTGAGTTCTTCTTTGGCCAGTCTTAATTCCTGGTTTTGGCGCAAAATCAGGGCCTCTGCGTTCTTACGGGCATCAATATCCTGGTGAATACCCAGCGCTCGGTAGGGGCGTTGGGTGTGGGCATCAAAAAATACTTTGCCCGTGTCTAAAATCCATTTCCATTCGCCTGATTTGGTTCGCAAACGAATTTCTTCTTGAAAAGCAAGCAATTCGCCTTTTTTTTCCTGTTCAAAAATCAGGGCAAAGCGTGCGGCATCTTCGGGATGAAGCAAATCCGTAAATCCCTGGGCTTGAAAAGGAATTTCATCCAGCCGATAGCCCAGCATGGTGGCCCAGCGTTCGTTGTATTCGGTATAGTCAGTGGCCATGTCCCAGTCCCAGGTGCCCAGATTAGCGGCCTCAATAATCAGCTCGAGGCGGTCTTTTTGTATTTCCAGCTCAAGGCGGGCGGCCTGCAGCTCTTCCAGGCTGGTGCGTAGCTCTTCGGAAGTAGCACTCAGTTCTTCGTTCACGGTGAGCAAGACATTATTTTTTCCAGCAGGGCGTTTTCGGCTTGCTTGCGGTAGGTGATGTCCACTGCTGTCAAGACAAAGAGATTTACTTCATTACCCTCATTCAGGACGGGTTGCATCGTGATTTCGTAAATCTTTTCCGAGTATTCATATTCGGTGATGGCTAGTTTGCCAGCCCATACTTTGGGAAGAAGAGCCAGGATTTTTTTAAAATTTTTTGGACTCAGGATTTCCGAAAGTTTTTTTCCAGTTATTTGCTTGGGTGTATCGGAATAATCTTGGTAGCCGCGCCCGTCGGAATATAAGATATTCAAATCCCGGTCAATGAGGCTAATGGAACCTTCGGGAAAATTGGCACCTATCAAAGCCAGCCTTTCCAGACTTTCTTTAAGTGCCTGGGCATTTTTGGTTTTTTCGGTGGTGTCATTGGCCAGAAAAGCGATGCCGACTACTTGGCTGTCGGCATTTCGGATGGGATTTTGCGTAATATCATAAAACCGTTTTTCGAAAGCCTCTTCTTCAAGCTTGGCAGTTTCTATTAAGCTTTCGCCCAGCAATACCCGCGCATTATTGTCCATTGCTGCCTCGCGCACTGGGCCTTTGGGCAGATAATCTAAGGCTACGGCCCCGAGGGCAATTTCCACTCCGTAAATTGCCTTCATTTTTCGGCGGTGGGCCTCGTTGAAGCTAGTGTAGCGTTGTTGGGTATCCAGCGAAAATATAGCATCTTTGAAGCTATCCAATACTCCCTGATGTATATCTAGCTGGGCCTGGATTTGGGCCTGCAAAGCTTTGAGGTCGCTAATATCCAAGATTAAGGTATGCCAGACAGTGCTTCCATCAGCCTCTCGGTTGGGTGCTCCTTGGCTCATTAACCACTTAGTTTGTTTTTCGAGTGTTTTTATTCGCCACTCGTGCCGCCAGAAGCTCAGGTTTTGGGCCGAATGCTGAATGCTTTCCTGGAAGGCCGGAATATCTTCGGGAAAGATTTTTTCCCAGACTTTTTGGGGGTTTGCCAAGGCTTCGGCCACTGTAAGCCCATATATGCTATACACCCTCTCACTGATGTAGAGGATTTCTTCGTGGCCATTGGGTCGGAGGCGATAGCGCAAAAACAAACCCGGTAAGGTTTGGGATAGGTTTTGGAGAAGTGCTTCTTTTTCCTTTAGTGTTTGTTCCGCTTCGGCCATTTCCGTTATATCGCGGGCTACGGAGTAGATAAACTGTCCTTGTACGGTCGAGTCCCACTCTAGTACCCGATAATGACCTGATTTGGTGCGGTAGCGATTGCGGAAACCCGTAAGCCGTCCCTTTTTTTGTAATTCGTGCATCGCAAGGCTGGTGGCGGAGATGTCGTCGGGGTGAATAAAATTGAGAAAAGAAACCGAGGTCAATTCTTCGTGGGTATAACCTAAGGTGCTTTCCCAGGCTTCGTTGAGGGTGAGCAGATGTCCGGTGAGGGTAGCAATATTGAGGAGGCTGTGCTGCAGAAAGAAGAAATTTTCAAATTCGGTCGAGGGGAGAGCCGGCAAGGCATACAAAGCTGGATGGGGAGCAATGGCTTTGGAATAGGCCAAAAGTAAAAAAACTTCTTCATTCAAGAGCGCGATGCGCCCCTGGCATTTGAGCGGGAGGGTGTGTCCCTGAAAGTGTACGAAGGCCCAGGTCGTTTCGGCCTCCATTTGCTTTTCTTCCCTGAAAGCTTGTACCCAAGCCTGCCAATCAGCCTCTTGGGTCGGAACAAGAGGAAAGCCCTCCTTCACCTCTTTTGTATAGCCCAGGTTGTGCCAAAAGGCAAGATTATGTTGTAATGCTTTTTTTTCGGATAACAACATAAGCCCCCAAACCCCGCGTCCCGGCTGCTTGCGAAAAAAAAAACAATTCCGGTCGGTGCTGAAAAAGTTCGTAAAGCCTTTTCGATATCTCCTGCATACACAGACTTCTTTTGTGGAAAGCTATTTGCCGATTATTAGGTATCTTGGGCTAGGCGAAAATACACATAAAACTGTGGTTCTAATTTACCTAAATAATTTTTATAGAAAAAATCCCTTTCCCTTTTCTCAGGCTAAGTACCATTGCACAATTTTTCCTATATTTAAAACAGGGTACTACAAACCAATATTTTTATCTTTAACCCATCTCAAGCCCCTAAAAATGGAAACACTCCGAACCTACTTCGCTGCCGAAAACCAATACTGGTGGGCGGGTTCTCCCAAAACCGATTTTTTTGTCTATTTTGAATTAGAAGCTGTCCAGATTTCTCCCCAAAAAGAAAGAATTCCACTCAATGTTTCGCTCGTCATTGACCGAAGCGGCTCTATGGAAGGCGATAAGCTCAAATTTGCCAAAAAGGCCCTCGATTTTGTGATTGACAACCTTCAGAAAGAGGATTATCTCTCCATTGTGCAATATGACAATGAGGTGGATGTGGTCAGTGCCTCGGCGGCGGTAACCCAAAAAGCAAAGCTACATGCCCTGGTGGCCCAGATAGCAAACCGGGGCACTACCAATCTCAGTGGAGGAATGTTGGAAGGGTTTCAGCAGGTTCAGTCCACCCAAAAGTCAGGCTATGTCAACCGGGTTTTGTTGCTTTCGGATGGCTTGGCCAATGAAGGGGTAACCGACCCCGCCCGGCTGCAACAAATGGCACAAAAGAAATTTCGGGAGCAGGGCATAGCCCTTTCCACTTTTGGTGTGGGAGCCGATTTTAACGAAGACCTGATGACCCAACTTTCGGAGTATGGCGGAGGCAATTATTATTTTATTGATTCGCCCGATAAAATCCCCGCCATTTTTGCAGCCGAACTTTCGGGTTTGCTTTCGGTAGTGGCCCAAAATGCCCTTCTGGAAGTGCAATTTCCCAAAAAAGCCCTGCGTTGCGCACAGGTTTACGGTTATCCGGCGGATATAAAGCCGATTCGGTGCTCATTCCCTTTAATGATGTGTTTTCGGAGGAAAAAAAGGCCATCTTGCTACGCTTTGAGGTCTTATCTGCTTCTCCCGAAACTCCCTGGACGATAGCGGCAAACCTCAGCTATGATGATGTGATAGACCGACTAGAGCGCATCAACCAAACCTTCGGACTGGATATTGCTACCATCCACGATGAAGCTTTATACTCAAAGTCTTACCAACCCAAAGTGCAGGAAGAGGTCGTGATTTTTGGGGGCAATGCCATGCTGGAAAATGCCATTCAGAAAGCGGATGACCGCAACCTGGAAGCCGCCCGCCAAATTGTACAGCAGGCCAAAGTCTATCTGGATGCTTTTTTTCAGCTTCATCCCGCCTCCGAAGCACTAAAAAAACTGTATCAAAACCTCCTTGACTATGATGCGAAGCTGGCCCAGATGAAGGACATGTCCCAAACGGAATACCTTGTGGCTCAAAAGATGAGTAAATTCAGTAGTTATTCGGCCCGGCGCAAAAATGATGGGCAGAGATTAAAGCCGGATTTTTTAACCTTTTTAAGAAATTCCTGTTTTTATTTGCCCAAAAAATTGAATATGCAAGGCAAAGTAGCCATCATCACCGGGGCCTCCTCAGGAATTGGGCGGGCTTTGGCTTTCAGACTGGGGCAAAAAGGGGCTAAATTGGTCATTACGGGGCGCAAACCCGCTCCCCTGGAAGAAACCCGGGCCGAACTCGAAACAAACGGGATAGAAGTCCTGGCCCTCATCGCCGACTCTAGCCAGGAAGCCGACAATGCCCGCCTGGTAGAAGCGACGCTCCAGCACTTTGGCCGGATTGACCTGCTGATTTGCAATGCCGGAATTTCTATGCGGGCCCTGGTGGAAGACCTCGATTTGGATGTGATTCGGCAAGTGATGGACATTAATTTCTACGGAGCCGTCTATGCCGTAAAATATGCTTTGCCCCATCTGCTTGCCTCACAGGGAACCATTGTGGGCATTTCTTCTATTGCCGGGTTTCGGGGACTTCCGGCCCGTTCGGGCTATTCGGCCTCCAAGTTTGCGATGCACGGCTTTTTGGAAGCTTTGCGAACGGAGTTGCTCAAGAAAAAAGTGCACGTTTTGATTGCCTGCCCCGGATTCACGCAGTCCAACATCCGGCGGGTAGCCCTCACCAAAGATGGACAGGCCCAGGGCGAAACCCCCCGCGACGAAACGGCCATGATGAGCGCCGAGGCTGTGGCGGTTTCCATTGTGCGGGCGATGGAAAAAAAACGCCGCTACCTGGTACTGACCCGGCAGGGAAAACTCACGGTGTTTTTAAACAAATGGTGGCCCGCCTTGATGGACAAGTTGGTCTATAATGCCCTGGCCAGGGAAGTCAACTCGCCTTTATCATAAAAAGAGCTTAAAGGCTAAGGAATGAGTTTGAGATTTGCCCGGTGCACAAAAACTGCCCGGTCTTCCCACTGCAATCTATACCAGACATCTTCCTGGCCAACAATGGGAAGTTTGTGCCCTTTGTCAAGAATACCCACCACCTGGGCAGCGGCAGTGGGGGCATCCATGAGATAGGTTTGGTTTTGGCCGATGATTACCTCAGGAGCTTGTTTTGAGAAAATGGTGAGCACAAAGCCCGCCAGCAGAAAGAGCACCAGCCCCCAGCCCAGCCAAGAAGAAACAGGAAAACCTCGCCCCCGAAAATAGAGCAAAATCACAAAACCCAATGCCCCCAGGGTGGAAAGCCCCCAAATAAGCCTTTCTTGATATTGATAATAATAGGCCAGGGCCAGTTCCCATTCGTTGGTTTCGTAGCCTTTGAGCTTGGCTTGCAAAGCCAGGGCCTCGAGGTGTTTGAGTACCTGCGGGTGTGGCTTCTGTCGGTAGTAGAGGCTCAAGTAGTAAAGTGTTTCCGGGTATTGCTCTTGTACTTCGTTGATATAGGCCAGTCGTAGCAGTACCTGGGCTGAGCTAAGGTTGTTTTTTTCCAATACTTGCTGGTAAATCTGCTGGGCTTGGCGGTATTTTTTTTGGGCAAAGGCCCGGTCTCCCTCCTGAAGCTGGGCTTGCGGGGAAGATTGCGCCCAGGCACTTTGAGGGGGTAACAAAAACAAAAGGATTAGAAAAAAAACAATACATTACTTGACATTACCGTAAGCCTTTCTTAATTTTGCAGTCCGATTGAAAAAGACCGGATTTGTAAGCAAAAATAAAGTCTTTTGGCAAGTTGAAGAAAGACTTTCATAAGTTTAACAAAAATTGCCTGGGCAATTAAACATTTTTTGCTTACAAGTTATTTTGTTTTTGATTTTCTGATTCCGTAGCTCAGCTGGTAGAGCAATACACTTTTAATGTATGGGTCCTGGGTTCGAATCCCAGCGGGATCACACCTCCTTCCACATAAGCAGCTTTTTATTCTTCCGAACCAATCTTATTGCTGCGATTCGGATGTTTTTTTTTAAATAGTCCGCAAATTAATATTTTGCATTTCTGTTTTTTTTGGCCAATTTCAGGGCCTAATTAAAAATCATTTTGGAAGAAATTACCCCTAAAAAAAACGATGCCCGGGTGCTCAATGCTTGGGCTTCTTACGACTGGGCCAACTCGGTATATAACCTGACCATCACCGTGGCCATATTTCCCATCTTTTTTGATACGGCCACCCGCCTGGCCTTTGGCGGGCGCTATGAAGGCGACCGTATTGTGGGGGGAGAAATTATTACTTTTCTGGGCATTGAATTTATCCCTTCCATTCTGTATGCCTATGCCATTGGCTTTTCATTTCTGATTGCCGCCATCTTGTCTCCCTTGCTTTCGGGTATGGCCGATTATGGCGGTAAGAAAAAACTGATGATGAAGTTTTTTACTTATCTCGGCTCGCTGGCTTGCTTTGGGCTGTTCTTTTTTCACGGGGGCAATGTGGAGTGGGGCATTCTTTGCTCCGTAGTGGCCAGCATCGGTTATTCGGGGGCGGTGGTTTTTTATGTGTCATATTTGCCCGAAATTGCGACCGACGACCGTCTGGACGCGGTCAGCGCCAAGGGCTTCTCAATGGGTTTTTGGGCAGTGTGTTGCAATTGCTGCTGAGCCTGGTGGTCATTTTCAATGCGCCTGCCCTGGGTCTCAACTCCGGGCAAGCTACCCGTTTGTCTTTCCTGTTTGTGGCCGTATGGTGGGTGGGCTTCGCCCAAATTGCGTTTTACTACCTGCCCCAGAATCCTCACCATCGCCATCCTGAGGGCAATTTGTTCGTGAAAGGCTTTGCTGAGTTGAAGAAAGTGTATCGGCAGGTAGGGCAATTGCCCAATTTAAGGCGTTTTTTATTTGCCTTTTTCTTCTACAGCATGGGGGCACAAAGCATTTTCTTGCTGGCCTCGCTTTTTGGCGAAAAAATCCTGCATTTGCCCAGTTATAAACTGATTGGCACCATCCTTCTGCTGCAATTGGTGGGCATTGGCGGAGCCTATTTTTTTGCGGCCATTTCAGGGCGAAAGGGCAATAAGAATACCCTGATCGGGATGTTGATTGGTTGGTTTTTGATTTGTGCATTAGGATATTTGATTGCCAATGAATACCATTTTTACGCCATGGCTGGTTTTTTTGGCTTTGTAATGGGGGGGCTACCACCTTTCCCGCTCCACTTATGCCAAGCTCATCCCGGCTGATACCGAGGATACCGCCTCATTTTTCAGTTTTTATGATGTAACCGAAAAGCTGGCTACTGCCCTGGGCCCCGTTTCTTATGGGTTTATTGAGTATTTGACCAAAGACATGCGCAACAGCATTGTGGCCTTGGGCATCTATTTTATCATCGGCCTGGTGATTCTGTGGGGGGTGCGGATTCCTCGAGGTGAGGTGCAAGCAAAGGCCCCCGTTTCGGACTAATCAAAGGCTTGTATTAAAAAAACTTGTGGCGAGGAAAGAAGAAAATTGACCAAAATCATTTTTGCTTTTGAGAAAATGGCTTTACTTTGCTTATTATTTGTATTTAATCTAAATAAGCAAAACTCTCTGCCTAGTGAATCCCTCTTCTTCAAAAACTTCTGCCCTCCGTCAGTCGCTTTTTTCAGATTGCCTGGGGCTCGATTTATCAAACCGGCTGCTTAGTACGGTAGAGCCTGCTATTGCCGCGCCCATTATATGCGGCAAAAAAAAGTCGAGCTGCTGCGAAAAATATTTGAAAAAGGGGAAGAAGCGTTGCAAATCCTGTCCATTACGTTAAAGCGGGAGGCTTTTCTGCCTGTTTTTTCTTCAAAAACCTTGGTTCTTTTTTCGGGATGCCTGAAAAGGCCTTTGCCCAGCCTAGTTCTGTGCCGGCTAAGGGCTTGAAAAGTTAGCATTGCCACCAAACAAAGCTCGAGATGCCAGGTAGATAGGAAGGAAATAGGCAGGAATTTGCAAAAAACCAAAAAATGCCCGATTTTGGAATAGGGAAACCCAAGAAGCTTTTATATGGGTGCCTCATTGCCTTGATTCCTTTCTTTTCATTTTTGTTATTTTAACATCATTGCAGATGGCTGTTTCCAAATCTCGCCGTCATTTTTTAAAAAAAGGAGCTTTGGCGGCGGCGGCTGTTGGCAGCCTAGCGGCGGCTTGCCAGCCAGCCGTAGGGCCTCAAAAGGCAAATTTTGCGATTAGCTCGACCAAAAAATATCGCTGGTTACTGGTTACGACTTGGCCCCCTAAATTTCCTGTTTTGGGTGAAGGCCTCGAGCTGATGGCGAAGTGGATAGAAACGGCCTCGGCCGGGCGGATGAAGATTAAAGTGATGGGGGCCGGAGAGCTGATTCCGCCCCTTGAGTGTTTTGATGCGGTCAGTCAGGGTGCGGCCCAAATGGCCAGTGGTGTTTCTTATTACTGGTCGGGAAAATTGCCAGCCGCACAATTCTTCGCCGCCATTCCTTTTGGTATGAACGCCCAGCAGATGAATGCCTGGATTGTCAATGGCGGTGGATTGAAGCTTTGGGAGGAATTATATGCCCCCTACGATTTACTGCCTATGCCCGGAGGCAACACGGGCGTACAAATGGGGGGCTGGTTTCGCAAGGAAATCAACTCTATGGCAGACCTGAGAGGGCTCAAAATGCGTATGCCCGGCTTGGGAGGCAAGGTTTTGGCTAAAGCGGGCGGGACCGTCGTGCTTGTGCCCGGCAATGAGCTTTATACCAATCTGGAGCGGGGGGTGATAGACGCAACCGAATGGATAGGCCCTTACCACGACTATAAAATGGGTTTTTACAATGTAGCCAAATATTATTATTATCCGGGCTGGCACGAGCCGGGGCCGATGCTGGAGATGATTGTCAACAAATCAAAATTTGAGGCCCTTCCACTTGATTTACAGGAAATTATTCGGACAGCGGTGTATCGCTTGAGTTATTGGACCCTGGGGGAGTTTGAGGCTAAAAACAATTTTTACCTACGAAAAATGATTCGTGAAGAAGGCGTGCAACTGCGCCAGTACCCATCCGATGTACTCAAAAAACTTAAAATATATGCGGACGAAGTGGTGGCCGAGGTAACAGCCCAAGACCCAATGAGCAAAAAAGTGTATGATTCCTTTCTGGCCTTCAGAAAAGACATCAAAAGCTGGGCAGAGGTTACCGAGACTGTATTTTACCGAGATTTACTCTAAAAAAAATCCAGGCCATTAAAAGCCAAAAACTTTTTGGCTTGACAGAGACTTTAATTACATATTTTTTAGTGTGGGACTTTTATGGAAGCAATTTCTATCTTTTCCCTTTTGGGCTTATACATTGGCATTCGTTTGTTATTGGGCCACCACAAAACGCCTGAGATGAAAGACCGCGAGAAATACCGTGAAGGGGTACGCCTGGTCTATGCCAATCGTTTTGAGGAGGCGCGTGATTACTTCACGAAGGTCATTGAGAAAAATCCCCAATCCGGGCTGGCCTGGGCCTTCCGGGCCGAAGCCAATTACCGTCTTGGCAATCTTTATCAGTGTATTGCCGACTGTAGCCGCGCCACCAAGATAGATTATACCCTCCGAAACAGCTATCTCTTCAAAGGGATGGCCCTCTATGACTTGGGCGAATACCAGGAAGCCATTCCCGAACTGGATATGGCCATTTGGCAGTTTCGCGAAAAACATCCCGAAACCTTTCGTTATCGGGGTTTGTGCTTTTATGCCCTGGGACAAACCCAAAAAGCCCGCCAAGACCTGCTCAAAGCCCAGGCGCGTGGTGATGAAGAAGCCAATTACCTCCTGATGCATCTCTATAAAAAACACGATGTTCTGTAGAACATGTGCTTCCTCTGATGTATCATTGTGTATGAATTGGTTCTGGAGCTATCCTTATCTTTTACTGCTTAGCGCAGTGCTCAGTGGGGCATTCATTAATCCTTCGCCCACAGCAGACGCGCTGCTCACCCGCTTCGAGTATGGCCTGAGTAATGGCACCAGTGCCTTAGGCGAACCCCTCAGGATTGCCTATAGTGTGGAAAATACAACTTCCCAAACCATAAAAGCCACCGTAGCGGGCAGTGTTTCCAGCCTTGAAGGGGAAGTAAAACACAGCTTTCAGAAATATGTAGAACTGAAAGCGGGCCAGCATCAAATTTTGCAATTCAGCTATCAGCCCAGTCAGGCCAATTTTTATAATGTATTTGTGCAGGTGCGCAATGCCACTGGTCGTTTGGCGGCCAATTCGGCCAAGATGGCCTATGCCCCCTTTGAAATCAAAACCCCACTCACACGCAAAAAAAGATTTTGAGGCTTTCTGGAACAGCACCCGCCTTCAACTGGCAGAGATAGCCCCCCGCTTCAAGGAAATTCCTAAGCCGAGCTTAGATACCAAAGCCTATAAAGTGTATCTGATTGAAATGCAAAGCCTGGACAATATGACCATCAGAGGCTGGTATCGTGTGCCAACAGTTTCGGGTCCTCATCCGGTAGTATTGCAATTGCCCTCACTGGGAGGGAGTTTCTTCAATGTGCAAACCCTGGCCGAAAAACCCCGCCACGGAGTGCCGACCGATTTTGCGGTGCTATCCCTCAATATTCGGGGACACGGCAACAGCAAAGAAATAATTGATGTGGGAGAAAACTACCGGCATCTGGTTTCTTATCATTTGGAAAGCCGCGAAACTTATTTATACCGCGGGGCCGTCGCGGATGCGCTTCGGGCTTTGGATTTTTTGGTCACCCGGCCAGAAATAGATTCCCGAAGAATTGTAGCCGAAGGAGGAAGCCAGGGTGGGGCTTTGAGCCTGATAGTGGCGGCCCTGGATAGCCGTGTAAAGCTTTGCGCACCGGATGTGCCCTTTCTGAGCGATATAGACCGTTTGTTGCAATATGCTCCCTGGTTTGCGGATGAAATGGCCCGCTATCAAAAGACCGTTCCGGATTTATCCTTGTGGCGGGTTCAATATAACCTGAGTTATTTTGATACCAAAAACTTTGCGGAGAAAATCAAGATTCCGGTATTGATGAGCCTGGGACTACAAGACCAAACCTGCCCGGCCATCACCGGACTGGTAACTTATAATTATATTCAGGGGGAGAAACAATTGTTCATTTATCCAGAAGCCAACCACGAAGGAGGGGGAGAACAGCACCGCCGTCGTAAATTTGATTGGATTCGGGAGAAATGGAGCATGTAAATATGCCCATTAAATTGTTTCTGCCTTTTTGGCTTCTTTTAGCTCGGTCTCCTGGTATTTAGAAGGACATTTCATCAGAATTTTTTCGGCCACAAATTTTCCGTTCTGGACATTGCCTACCACTACCACCTGCTCCGAGCGTTCAAAGTCGGCGGGCTTTGGACTGCGATACACCACGGTTTCGGCGCGCTTATTGGCATCCACCAGGGTAAAGGTAAAGAGATTCGGGTTTTTTTCGGGATTGTACGAAACCTCAAGGATTTTTCCTTTTGGGTCTTTTTTTAGTTGCCCTACCACGTGAATTTTGGTAGTATTGCCATTTTGGGCCATCTGAAAAGCCTGGTCAAAATTGACGTACTGGCTGGCATCGCCTACGGTAGCCACCAACATGCTGACCGCAATGGCAATGACTACGATTCCGAAAATATAACTCTTTTTCATCGTTGGAAATTAAAACTTGGATTTGGATGTAATTAAAGGCTGATTCAGTCTTTCATAAGTTTCTCAATTTTGCTGACTTTTTGCTCTATCCTAAACAAATAAGCAAACAGGCCCAGCAAAATCAGGCCCAGCACGGCCACCACCACATAAATCTTCCCATTGGCCCGCATTGTATCGGCCATTTCAACGGCCTCGCTTTGGGCAAATCCTTGCAGACCTGCCTGCAAAAATATTAAAAAGAAAATAAGGCATTTTTTCATATTTCTTTGTGCTTATTGCTATTGAGGCAGGCGGTTTAGAGATTAAAGCAGTTAGTAGGTATCACCCCTAATCTTTTAAATCTACGGAATCCATCCATCAATCCTTTTTTTGCCCTGCCTGAGTTCATTATCAGCATTTAAAAATCCAAAAAGCAAAGCATCAAAACGAATGCTAAGCTTTCTTTTCCGGCGACGCGTATCATAATTTGGCCAGGATACAGATGCCTACGCTTCTTTCTTTACAGCAAACTGATTTTCTGTTTGCTTCTCGAGCCAGAAGATACTCAGTTTTCGAAGACGTACACGCAGCGTAACCATCCACCAGCCCAGTAAAGTCCAGCCTATCACCGCCGGATAAAAAATCATTCGCATCCGGCTGTCCAGGTCATAAGAGTTGAAGCCGGGATTGCCCCCATTGCCCGGATGCATAGAGTCGGTGAGGCGGGGCAAAATAAACAAAAGCGGAATGAGAGTAGCAAAGGCAAAGATGTTATAGACGGCCGAGATTTTGGCACGTTGCTGCTCATCCTCGATAGAACCCCGCAAAACAGTATAGGCCAGGTAAATGAGCAAAGCAATGGCGGAGGCATTTTGCTTTGGGTCGCCGTGCCAAAAAGTGCCCCAGGTGAACTGCGCCCACACCATCCCGGTAATCAGCCCTAAAATACCAAACAAAATACCAACATTGGCGGATTCTACCGCATATAAATCATAGTTTTCCTGAGGCTTTCGCAAATAAAGCACCGAATACACCACCGAAACCAGCAAAATAAGTATCATCCCAAACCACATCGGCACGTGAAAATACAAATTGCGAATGCTTTCATTGATGATGGGCAAACGAGGGACTTCACCCAGGAAACCCGCCACCAGGGTATAAATGAGTAGAAAGAGGGTCGCTATTTTCCAACTTGCCAGGCGCATACATTCTTTTTTGTGATAACTATTGGTCTAAAAAAGGAGTTTTAAGAATCTGTTATTGTTGTGAATTAATTCTTCAAAATCTGCCTCTTCACTGCTTAGCTTCGCCAAAGATAAGGAAACAAAAAATAAGAAAAACTGATAACAATCAGATTGATGGCCGTAAGCGTGAGCAATTCATCGCTGCTGGCACTCCAATCCAGGCCATCCAGGGCATTTTTGGATACTTTGAGCAACATGAGCAACATCGGAAGGATGACCGGAAAGCCCAGAACGGCCATGAGGGTGCTGCTGTTTTGGGTCTTGGCAGCGATACCAGCCACCATCGTCAGGGTAGTAGCAAAGCCTACACAGCCCAAAGCCACATTTAAGCCAAATAAGCTTACATCCTGTACTGGCAGGCCCATCAGTATCGTATAGAAAAACAAGCCCAGAAAGGCCAACAAAAGCAACAAAAGGGCGTTGTAAATAATTTTGGCAAAGATAAGCCCTACCGGGCTGTGCAGCGTGTAATAATAGAGCATTTGGCCTTCGCGTTCTTGTATAAAGCTTTTGCCAATGCTGTTGATGGCGGCAAAAAGCAGGATAATCCAGTAGAGGGTGTTCCAGGTAATGGGAGAAAGCTGGCTCAATTGCAGGTTAAATGACAAATACACCACCCAGATGGTGCTGACCATATAGAGCAATAAGCTGTTGAAAGTGTGGCGTTGTCGCCATTCCAGCCGGATTTCTTTCCAGAGAAGGGGTATGATTTCGGAGGCGGGGCGCATCTTATCGCAGCAATGTTTTTGAGATTAGACAAGATTTAATACCTTTGAACCAAGCCAAAAGATATGAAAACAGCGACAAATCTACTACTTTTCGGGCAATTTCGGATTTCGGGCCTGCTTTTCGGCCTGCGGCTGGGTCTTTTTGTCTTTCCGGGGCTGGCTTTGGCCCAGGACTTAATCGTCCCCCTCGAGACCTGCCCCCAGGTGGAGGTACCTTTTGCGGCCCCCGCCGACCCGGAAGCTCTGCGCTATGCCTGGGATTTTTGCACGGGCGACCTTCAGCTCAACCCCACCGCCCAGCGCATCACCGATTTTATCAATGACCCCAACACCTCAGGCAATGATGCCTCACGGCCCGAAGGGCTGGAAATTGTCTATGATGATGTGAACCAGGAATGGTTTGGGTTTATTACGAATGTAAGCTCTCCTACAATTCTCAGAATAGAGTTTGGCAATCACTTAAATAATCCCAACCCAAATTACTTTAGAGTGCCAGTAGGGCTTACTAATCTATTTGAGATGAGATTTAGAAAAGAAAATGATAACTGGTACGCAATTTCCACTAAAAACAATACCAGCTTGATAAGGCTTAATTTCGGTTCAAGTTTAAGAAACATACCTACTACTCAATATTTAAATAACCCTTTTAGTGGAAATAACTTTAATCAAATACCATTAAGGGGCTATTTTGCAAACATATTTGCACTTGATTTAAAGGAAGATGATGGGAATGTAATTGCTGCTACTGTAAATTTATTAAGCAATGATGTCAGGCTTACACTGGTGAATTTTGGCAGCTCTGTTTCAAACAATTACTTGGATACTGATGCAATTCAAACACCTTTTAACATAGGCACAAATATTCAAGGAATCTCTATAATTAAAGATGTTGATAATTGGTACGGAATAGCAGTTGGCCAAGGCAACATTGTCCATTTAGATTTTGGAGAAGATTTATTTTCTATACCAACTGTTACTAATCTAGTCCCAAATATTTCTGGATTTAATGCTAGTTTAGACTTAAGAAGAATTACGCTTGTAAAAGAAGGAAATAACTTTTCTGTAATTGCGAATGCTTCACAAGGAAATATTATAAGATTGAATTTTGGGAATTCTATGGATAATGTTTTCCAATTTACACAGATT
>JAAUUB010000277.1 GCA_012031215.1 Microscillaceae bacterium
TATAAGCACACTCCACGCGGCCAGGTGGCTGAAGGCGCATTTGCCTACCAGAGATGTACAAATTAAAAAAAACGAAAAGCAGCAAAAATTTTTTTTTCGATAGATTTTCACGATGGTATATTGTCTCTGGATGCAGGCCATACCCTCAGGAATTTTGCTTCAATTTAAAAAGCCGAAAGCGCATGCTGTCTTCACGGGTCCGGGGATTGTCAAAATGGTCTTGGGAAATGTATAGCCCTTCCGGGCCCACAAAGAAATTATCATAAAACATCCGGTCTTTAAAAATCTCAGTTTCGCCAATTTTTTTTAGTTTTTCATTCAAGATGATAATAGAAAAAGGCTTGTCGTGGCGATAGTCAGGCGCATCCGGACGGGTGGGATGGAGCACAAACCGATAGTACACCTTGCGAAATGCATCGTAGATGATATGGCGATAAGAATAGTTTTTTCTGAAAAAAGTAAATTCTTTTTCGGAATCATCCGGCAGGGAAGCCATAGAGGGAATATGCTCAAAATAGCGGGAACCAGCATAATGGGCTTGGGTCGGGTTTTTAAAGTCGGTGTAATAGACGTAATTATCCATAAAAAGAGAGTACACGTAACCATTCTCTTGGACTTGGTCGCAAGCAAAAGTATGATAAGCTCCGGTGAAAATATCTCTTTTGCGAGCACCTTCATATTTAAAGACGGTATCTACTTTTTGGGTTTGCAAATCGGCCCGGAATGCAATTGGATAATCCCAATATTTTTCGCTCCGAGGTGAGACATAAGCCAGACGATGGTAGATAAATTTTCTTTTTTGAAAAAGCCCAAGGCGGGTAAAATTTCTTATATCTGTAATCCAATACAAATCATTGGCGGGTGTAGCCCGATAAGTTTTAATCTTTTCGCCCTTTCGGTTACAGAGAAAGTATTGGTAATTCTCTACACCTGCCACAAGCACCGAATCGGGGCTGAGGACATAAAAGCCGTCTATTTTTCCTACGGCTGCTTTTTCATCAAAGGCGAGTCGCCAATCCAGGGCTTTGGTTTGGAGGTCATAAAACTGGATTTCGTTTTGGGTATCGTTGAGGTAAGCCAGGTAATGCTTTTGTTTTTGTGGATCGAAATAATGGGCCAGGTAGCTGCCGTGCAGGGTGGTGAGGGTATCAATGGGTATTTCCAGCCATTCGGCGGGCTGGAGAGTAACCTCTTGGGCAAATTTTCCGGGATTTTCATTTGCCACAGGTTCGGAAGAAGGCTGGCAAGCTGGGAGCAACATCAAAAAGAGAAGCCCGGTTATGAAAAGGCTGAGGGTACGCATAAATGGTAGGGAATTTCTTGATAAAAGGTTTATTGATTTGGATTTTGTTCAAAGGTTCCGGCTGGGCAATCCTGGTCGTCAGGAACCTGCACTACCCGCAGGCAATCATTTCCGGAAGCCATTTGTCTCTGGATGCAGGCCATACCCTCAGGAATTTTGCTTCAATTTAAAAAGCCGAAAGCGCATGCTGTCTTCACGGGTCCGGGGATTGTCAAAATGGTCTTGGGAAATGATTTGATAGGATAATGCCTACCAAAAGAGAGAAAAAAAAACCACCCTTTAGTGTAGGGTGGTTCTAGAAAAAAGCCAATCTTTTTTATTTGGCAATATCAAAGACCTTAAATCCAATGAGTTTGCCATCAGCGTAAAGTTCTACCTTGTGGCTGCCTACCTTAAACTTATAATCATCAGGTCTTTCAAAAGCAATGGTTACGGGTGTGCGGGTATTGGCATAAACCACCGATTTGCGGTTGGTAAAACTCAGGTTTTGGCCCTCGGCCTCAAAGTTACCCCCCTCGGCACCTTTTACCACCGTTCCGGCGGGTTCTACCAGGCGCATATAAATCATACGGTTGCCGGCGGCAGCGATTTCATTCTCTCCCAGGCTGAAATCTATGCTCAGTTTGTCGATGCGGCTGGCTCGGAAGGCATTCCGCGACTCCTGTTTTTCGCGTTGGTTGTAGGCCCGCACGCCAATGTTTTCGGCTTTGAGCACTGCGGCTGCCTGGGTCAGGCGTTGGTTATTTTCCTTGACCTCGCTCACCGTGGAGCTAAGATTTTGTGTTTCGCTGCTCAGGCTATCACTAAGGCTGGAAAGTTGGTCGCGTTCTTCGGCCAGGCGCTGGTTTTGTTCGCGCAGTTCGGCCAGTTCTTTGTCCTTAGCGACCAGGGCTGTTTCATAGTTCTGAATTTTCTGATAATACTGGCGCAACTGGACATTGCTCAAATCGGTATTTTTTGCAAAAGGCTCAGGTCCTGTTCCAGTTGGTCTTTGTATTCCTGCAGGGCTTTGTAGTCGGCTCCCAGCTTTTTTGCTTCCCGGATTTTGGCATCCAGGTCGCGGGCCAGGTCTTCCATTTTTTCTCTTAGCTCCAGGATTTCCTTGTCTTTGGTTTCAACAATTTCTTCCTGTTTCTGGGCTTCGCTGTTTTTCACCAGGTAATAGGTTACAACGGCTGTGAGGGCCATTAGCAATATCACAATCAGAAAAGAAGCCGGATTGGGGCGACGTGAATGGGTAGTCATGGTTTTTTTGGGTGTTTAAATATCCGTCAGAATGAAAAAAGGTAGCAAAATGCCTGTGAAAGCTTATTTTTTTGCAAAGTTAAAACGAGTTGGGGATTCGTGGGGCATTTTGAGCCGGATTTTGTAAAATTGAAGCTTCAGTACCCAAAGCGGACAGGCATTGAAAATAAAAATTGTAAAAGAAATGACCCAAATAGCCCCTCTCAGTATCATTGGTGCGGGTAATGTGGCCACCCACTTGGCCCAGGCCTTCACCCAAAAGGCTTTGCCGATAGAGTGGATAGTGGCCCGGCGACTGGAAGCAGCCCAAAGTCTTTGCCAGCACATTGGGCAGGGGCAGCCCAGCCAGCACCTGCACTTTGAAATGGCCCAAAGCCGGATATGGATATTGGCCGTGAGTGATGATGCCTTGCCGGAACTGGCCGCCCGGCTGAAAGTGCCTCCTGGCAGCCTTGTGGCCCATACCTCCGGCGCACAGCCCTTGGCAGTCCTGGAGGCCCTCGCCCCGACGGTCTCAAGAGGCGTTTTTTATCCCTTGCAGACCTTTAGCAAGGACAAGGAAGTAGAGATGAAAAAAGTGCCTTTTTGTTTGGAAGGAGATACGCCCCAAACCCTGGCCCATCTCTTCACCCTGGCCCAAAGCCTCAGTGAGCAAGTATGGGCGGTAGATACAAAGCAAAGAGCCCGGCTACACCTGGCGGCCGTGTTTGCCAATAATTTTACCAACTGGATGCTAAACATTTCGGAGCGTATCCTGGCGGAGGCGGACTTAAGCCCCCAATTATTAGCGGCTTTGCGGCAGGAAACTTTTGAGAAAGCACAAGCCATAGGTCCCGAAGCGGCCCAAACAGGTCCCGCCCGCCGGGCCAATCACGATGTAATGCGCCGCCATCTTGCCCTTTTGCAAGACCAGCCACAGTGGGCTGCCCTCTATCAGCTTATCAGCCAGCAAATAGAATCCCATTATCAAAAAAAGCACTAAGCTGTCGGGGCGCGAGGGCCTTAGGGTTTTTTCCGAAGGTTTTGGGCCATAGCCACCAGCTCGGGCGAAAGCTGCCAGACCCAAACCCCTGCCCCAAACAACAGCGCAATCAGGCTGCTCCGTAAAAAAATATCCAACGCAGCCCAGCCAGTCATCGGGAAAAAAAGGCCTACCCCATAGACCAAGCCCCCCAGTCCGGCGGTGGGTATAATCGGCCAGGTAAAGGGCTGTAAGCCAAACTGACGATACAAAAACCAGCCTTTGGCCAGGTTATAAAGCAGATAGGCCAGCAAAGTGCCCAGGGCCGCCCCACTGATGCCCAGGGCCGGAATGAGCCAGGCATTGAATAAAATATTGAGCAAAGCCAGGACAAGGAGCATCCAGAAATTGAAGCGATAAGCCGAAGATTGTAGCAATATTTCCTGATTAAGGCCCGTTAGCATGTCTATCAGGCGGGTAAGGCCAATGAACAGAATGACATACTGGCCCGCGATAAAGCGCTCCCCATTGGGAATAAGGGCAAAAATCTCCCGGACATTCAGCCAGATGAGCAAAAAAATAAAGAGGCCAATCACAAATTGGTTGCGAGCCGAGCTTTTGTACATTTTCGAGAGCTGGCCCAGGTCATTGCTGGCCCAGGCTTGGGCAATCAGGGGGGTGCTTATCTGACCGATAGCCTTGCGGGGCACTTCTATAATAGTGCCGATGAAAAAACTCAGGGTATAAACGCCCAAGTCTGCCGCGCTGAGCCAGGCCGGAATCATCAACAAATCAATTTTAGAGATGACCAGGTTGCTCATCCCGCCCAGCACAATAAAGCTGCCATAAACCACCATTTCGCGCAGGAGTTTGCGCGATACAAACGGAAGGGATTGCCCCAGCGCAGCCAACCCCTCTGGCTCAGAAACCAAAAAATGCCCAAACCCGCCACCCCAAAAGCACTGAGTCGCCACCCCACCAACTGCTCAAACCGGATAAACCCGCCCGCAAAAGCCAGTAATGACAGCAATATCACCACTTTCAGCAAAACCTCTTTGTAAAATGCCGAAACCACCGTTTGCAGGTGAATACGGGCGTAGCTTTCGGCCAAATGCAGAATCATCAGACAAAAGACAAAAGGCAGGAGATAATCAAAAAATAAATTGCTTGCCGGGGTGCTTTTTTGATAAAGCCCTACCCAAAAGCTTTTGAAAGCATACATCAAGCCACCCACCAGCAAAAAGCCCCCCCCCAAGATAAAGCGTCAGAAAGGTGAGATAGCCATTGT
>JAAUUB010000278.1 GCA_012031215.1 Microscillaceae bacterium
TGTCTTTCCCCACTTATTGGGAAAACATTTTTTCCAATTGCTCAGCAATGCCCTCAAATATCGTAGCCCCCACCAGCCCCCTCTCATCCAACTCCGCACTTCCCAAAAGGGCTCGATGTTGTATTTTTCGATTAGCGACAACGGCCTGGGTATTGACCTGGCCCAGCACCAGGATAAAATCTTTGGACTTTATAAGCGATTCCACCCCCACATAGAAGGCAAAGGACTGGGACTGCACTTGGTAAAGCTACAGACCGAGGCCATGCAGGGAGAGGTTTGGGTAGAAAGCGTAGAAGGGCGAGGCACAACATTTACGATTTCCATTCCCGTTTAATTTAAGAAAGGACCGGATATTTTTGTACCTTCTAATAAATGGCTACCTTTACGGCTCAAAATAATTCAAAAGTGGCTTAAAATAATGAAATTAGCACTTTTTCTAAATTTCTTGATTGAAGGCCTGTTGGGCCTGGTCTTTGTCATAAAACCCGCCCTATTGCCCGTTCTGGCTCCCGGCGATGCCCTGACGATGTACCTGGCCCGCATGTATGGCTTTGCCGCCTTATCGGTGGCTTTTCTGAGCCTGAGAGCCTGGTTGCACTACCACGAACAAAGCCTGCTAGAAAATACCCTCTTCACCCTGGCCTTTTTTCACACCGGAATTGCCCTGGCTCAGTTTATCAACGAACTGCCTTTCAAAGACCAAATGCCGCCCGGAGTGCTACACATTGTGCTGGCCCTTGTCTTTTGGGTGGGGTATATTCGCGAACGTTAGAAGATAATATTCGGCTTTCACTTTTTCCTGATATGCGTTTATTTGTTTTACTTAGCCTGGCCGGAAGCTTATGTACTTGCCGAGGCACTGGCCCCGCCACCCAAAAAGACCTGAATGACTGCATTGACCAGGCAAAGGCCAATCCTGATTTGATATGCCCAACCAATTATCAACCCGTTTGTGGTTGTGATGGCAAAACGTATGGCAATGATTGCGAAGCCCGCCGGGTGGGCGTTTTGCGCTGGCAGCCGGGTGCCTGCCCTTCGGAAGATTAAAGTGTTTTTTTTAAATAATTTAAGAAAATGATGAAATTTGTAGGCAAGTTAATCGGCTATGGGCTGCTGGCCATAATGGGCCTGCTGCTGGTGCTAAGTGCCATATACTTCCGTACTGACATCCCGGCCGAGACACTGAAAGCCCGGTATGCCAATGAAGCCTCAAAATTTATAGAAGTACAAGGTATGCCCGTGCATTACCGCGACGAGGGCCGTGGCCCGGTATTGGTGCTTTTGCACGGCACGGCGGCCTCCCTGCACACCTGGGATGCCTGGACGGAAATACTCAAGAAAAAATATCGCATCATACGCCTGGACTTGCCAGGTTTTGGGCTGACGGGGCCTCATCCGGCCCGAAAATACCAAATCCAGGATTATATTGCCTTTTTGAGGATTTTTACCCACAAACTCGGCCTCAACACCTTTCATTTGGCCGGCAACTCGCTGGGCGGGCATATAGCCTGGGAATTTGCCCTTGATTATCCAAAGGTGGTTGAAAAACTCATTTTGATTGACCCGGCGGGTTATCCTTTAAAGAGCGACCCTCCTTTTGTTTTTCGTCTGGCTCGAACACCTGTATTCAATCAATTGGTGCGGTACATCACACCACGTTTCTTTTTCAGAAATAATTTAGAACAAGTCTATCACCGGGACAGCTTGATTACGGAAAAGCTGATTGACCGCTATTATTACTTGGCCCGGCGTGAAGGCAATCGCCAGGCTTTTATAGACCGGGCCAATACCCCTGCCCTCTCTCGCTATACCCGCCTGGGGGACATCATAGCCCCTACACTGGTAATGTGGGGCCAAGAAGATGCCTGGATACCGGCCTTCCTGGCGGATAAATTTGCGCAGGCAATACCGAATGCCAAAGTCCGGCTGTATGAGGCGGCCGGACACGTGCCGATGGAAGAAATCCCGGAACTTACCGTGCGGGACGCAGAAAAGTTTCTTGACAGTAATTATTGAAGAAAAAAAATGTGCGCGGGGGATAATGCAGTCTGAAAAGCGGGGCGGCCCCTGCTAATTGAGGCCACCATACATCCCTTCCTGCCAATATGCCTTATTTTTGCTTAAATCGCAGTATTTTCCACTCTGAGCGCGGACGAGGCTCAATTTTCTTGAAATCCTGAAGGGCATGCTGATAGTTTTCTAAGGCAATGCTCCAGCCCGATAGATAGTCGCTGTGGTGCTTGTGTTGTTTGGCGTTAAAAAATGGGTTTTTCATGAGTTATGCCACGTTATCATCCAAAAAAATTTTCAATCTAAGCTTAGACTTCCTTTGATGCCAAAGCGTTGCCTAAGTTTTAAGATTTTTTAAGATTCTTTGGTAAACCTCTACCCAGGCGTTTTTCTCGAGTAGGCTTCTTGTGAGCAACTGTCGGCCCCAGGCAACAAGTAGGCTTGTATTTTCCACTTCCATTTCTTAAATTGCCTAAGCAGATAGGGCTTGTGGTGCTTATTTGCCAGTAGCTAACTGCTTAGCAGGCCAAGCCAAAAATCCGTGTTCCTAAACGACCATTTAGTCAATAAACAAGAAATGGATAGTGCTTATCAAGATTTCTTTAAAAAAGCCCTCGAGATTCAGGCACAAAAGCGCGAAAAACTCAGCGAAGCCGAGAAGAAGGAAATTGCCTTAAATTTAGGTTTTTCAGAAACCGACTGGCAGGCGGTTTTAGATAGCTTTGAGGCGCATCTCACTCGTGGAAAGGCATTTTTGGAACGTGAGAATTTTCAGGAAGCCATTCCTGAACTACAAGAAGCCCTCATCATCCAAGCAGAAAATACCGAAGCCCTTTCACAAATTGCTTTCGCTTTTTTGGGTTTGTATCAACACAATAAAAGAAAACAACATAAGGAAAAAGCCCTCCAATTTGCCCGTGAGTGTTTGCAAAATGACCCAGATAACCTTTTGGCGCATCAGGTCATAGATGCATTCAATCCCACCAAACCTGCGGAAAAAACGCCCCCGAAAATTACCCAATCCGCCTCTTATTCAAGCCCCCAAAAGAAGAAAATGGATGCGGCAAGATATTCCTGGTCGGACCGGCTCATCTTTAAAATTATTACTGCTCTTCCTTATTTTCTTGTACTTTCGGCAATAGGAATGCTTTTGGCGATGGGGATTATCTGGCTGAAAAAAAATCAAAACAACGTACTCGTTCAAGAGACTTCAACAACTATTCAGCAAACTTCTAAGCTTCAGGAGTACAAAGCGCGAGTTCCTGTGATTTTTATTAGTGATAAAGTGGGCTATTCTGTGAAGCAACAAGCCGATAGCTCTTGGCTGGTAACTACTCCAGAGGGGAAAGAAATTTTTCAGTTAAGTATTTTAAAAAACGATTGGTTGATGCAAGCCGAAAATGAAGAAAGCCGGGAGGCACGCTTCGCGCTCAATTATGCTTTTTATGTGAAAGTTACGATGCTCACAGATAATATCAACCGCGACAAGGTCAAGTTCCGCCCGGTTTTTTTTAGATGAGAAAAAGAAATATCAGGGCTACAAAGTCCCCAATGTATTAAGGCTTGAACCTTTTATGCCCGCTTATTATTGCTACCGAAAAGGCGACGTAGCTTATCTCAAGTTCCATTCGCTCGACAAAGAATATTTTATCCAAAGCAATCTCCCTGTGCCAGAATATTGGCAAAGCCCTGCTCTTCTTGAAATCCATTTAGAACAAATCGACTTCGGTGTGACACCCGAGGAGGAGTACCACTTAAATTCCCGCCTCGAGATAGCGGCAAACAAGCCTAAAATCAAGGGTATTTATTACCAAGGCAAAAAATACGATAAGCTTGATATAAAGGTACGGGAGGCTTACTGGGGCCTTGAACATTCCTACCGAGACCATCTCAACTATTACTGGGTAGCTCAAATCATCAACAAAGACCCAAAAAGAACCCTGAAAAGCCTCCGCTTCGAGACGCAATATTTTGATAAAACGGGGCAACGCATAGAAACCCACTCCTCGTATAGAGAAAGTGCCGCCATTGCCCCCCATGTTTTTCCAATGCTCAAAAGCCAAGATAAAATATTGATGGAATTGCGCAATCATCTGAAAATGAATACTTCCAAAGAGCTTGCACCTTATAAAGAAATACACATTCAGGAAATGCAATGGGAATAGATATGAAAGACCACGAAGATTTTTTCAAAAAAGCCCTCGAGATTCAGGCGCAAAAGCGCGAAAAACTCAGCGAAGCCGAGAAGAAGGAAATTGCCGAACAACTGGGCTTTTCGGAAGCCGACTGGCAGGCGGTGCTAGATAGCTTTGCGGCGCATTTTGAGCGAGGTTCAGAGTTTTTCAAAAGAAAGAATTACGAAAAGCCATTGCCGAACTGGAAGAGGCATTGATTATCCAACCCGAACACGCCCCAACGCTGGCAGCTTTGGCACAGGCTTATCTAGGAACTTTTCAGACCAAAAACAAAAAAGATTTTCAAGAAAAAGCCCTGCAATATGCCCAGAGTTGCCTGCAATATGAACCAAAAAACGAACAGGCTCATCAGGTCATTGATTTTTTTAATCCGAATAAATCACTCGATATTTCGCAAAAGGTAGAAATCAATGCGCTAAAAGGAATAAAGAATTTAAAAGAAGAAAGGGTAAAGACTTCGCTTCAAAAAGCGAAAAAGGCTGGAAACAAACAGGCAGACAACTTTCGCACTCTTGGCAAACTGTATCCTTTG
>JAAUUB010000058.1 GCA_012031215.1 Microscillaceae bacterium
TGTTTGCATAATATTGCCTTTATGCACGACCAGCTTTCAGAGCACAGCAGGTCATCCGGTATGCCTTGCAAAGCCTTGAGATTGCCAGAATAGGGCCAAAGACGACATCAAAAACGCCGCAAAAACCCTGGCCAATACCTACGCCCAGATTGGCGATTATACCAAAGCCTTTGAATATCAGTCGCTTTACTTGGGGCTGGAGCGCGAAATCAATGGAGAAGAAACGGCCCGTATCATTGCCCGGTTTCAGGCTTCTTACGACTTGAAACAAAAGGAAGCCGAGATAGCCCTGCTCGAAAAAAACAATGAACTCAAAGAAACCAAAATTGCCCTGCTTGAGAAGGACAATCGCTTCAACCGGCTGGTATTGTATGCCGTGATGGGGGGGCTGGCTCTGGTGATGATAATTATGGCCTTGCTTTATCGGGCAAACCGACAAAAATTCATCGCCAATCGCCAACTGCAAGCCCAAAAAAGCGAAATTGAGCAAAAAATCAAATGCTCGAGGCCAATGAGCGTACCCTCCGTTTCACCAACCAGGCACTCGAACAAAAAGGACAGGAGCTCGAGGCCGTTAATCAGCAAATTGCCGAAAAAAATAAAAATATCACCGCTAGTATTAATTATGCCCAGCGTATTCAGGAAGCACTCCTGCCCCTGGAAGCAGAAATGAAAGTGGTCTTTCCCGAATTATTTATTTTTTATCATCCCCGCGACATTGTCAGTGGGGATTTTTACTGGTTTACGGAGCAGGAGGGGAACTACTGGCTGGCGGTAGCCGACTGCACGGGGCATGGCGTGCCCGGGGCTTTTATGAGTATGATAGGTCATGCTTTTTTGAAACAAATCATCCAGGTACAGAAAATCACCGAGCCAGGGCAGGTGCTCAATGAGTTGAGTGAGCAGGTACGAAAAGCCCTTCACCAAGACCTGGGAGGCAGCAAAGATGGAATGGAAATGGTCATTTGCAAGATTGACCCCCAGTCCAAAACCATTCATTCCGCCGGGGCCGTGAGCACCATGCTCCTCGTGGATGCCCAAAATCTATTGCTCATTCCCGGCGACCGCCAATCCATTGGCGGGGGCTATGATTTCAGGGGTGAACGCCATCAGTTTATCAACCGAACGCACACCTGCGCCCATCCCTCGATGCTCTACCTCTTTTCCGATGGGTTTCAGGATCAGTTTGGGGGAGAGCGAGGGCGAAAATTTGGCAAAAATCGCTTTTATGAATTGCTGCAAAAGATTCACCACGAGCCCATTGAGCGTCAGAAACGGATGCTGGACCAGGCCTTTACCAATTGGCAAAGGGACAATCGCCAGATTGATGACGTGCTGGTTTTGGGATTAAAATTGTCTTAAATGTTTTTTGTTGACTATCGCCCCTCTTCCCGATGTTTAGAAAGGGTATTTTCTCTCCGTCCTTTTTTGTTTTCCTGAATAATAAAAAACGCTCCGTCTTATGAATAGACGGAGTTTTGGGTTTTGTGGCCCTGAACCATTGCTATCCTGACTGGTCCTACTCGACAACTTTTACACGGATGCCCTCTGAGTGGCTGGCAAACTCCGGGGCATACATGGCCTGGATGGTGGTGATACCATTGGAGAAATCACCCGCTTGATTGACCCGCAAGGGATATTCAAATACATAGGTGCCCTTGGGCAGGTAGCCAATGAAGAAATTGGTAGCGGCATCGCGAGTGCTTTCATAATAGCCCAGTCCGTCCTGGTATTTATAGCGCGAAATCACATTGACTGGTTCGAAACCAGCGGCCCGCATATCTTTCATGTGCACATATTCCATCATCCGGTCCACCCGTAGTTCTATGCGTACCTTGACGAGGTCGCCCACTTTGAGGGGGGTGGCTTCGGTAATGGGAGTCAGGACGGGGCCCCGGTCGCTGTTTTTCTCAATAAACAATTGTTTTTTGAGGCTTAGGGGCGTGGCCGCCGGGGTGATTTTGTCCAGTTGCTCAAAGTATTGCCAATAGATAGCCCCCCAGGCGACGCCGGGTCCGGGCTTGCTCACTGTAACACGGCCCATTTCGGGAGTGATTTCCGGGCCATTCCAGGCCATTTTGAAATAGCCGGTGCCGGCTTCTACGGGTGAAACATTGGCTTCGCTCAGGGGGTTGATTTTCTGACTGCCCACGGTGATTTCTACGGGTTGGTCGGCGGCCAGCCAGTTTTCGCCCCGCAGCAAGAGAGCATAGCAGGCTTCGGCCGTGGCTTTGGTTGTTTTCCAGTCTTGGGTTTGTTTTTGTTTGAGCAGCCAGGTCTTGAGTTCGTCCACGGCTTTGGCATCCTGGGCCACCTCGTCAAATACCTCAATCATCAAAGCCTGGGTCTCGATGGGGGCCTCATACCAGTAATACCCTGCCTGGTTTTTCCAGTACATGCCCATTTCATCTGAAAGCAAGGCCTTCTCCCGGAATGATTTGACAATGGCCGCCGGGGTTTGGGTATCGCCAAAGCGATGGAGGCCCAGGGCCATCATCCCTTGCAGGTATTGGTTGAAATTATTCCAGTATTTTTTTGCCTGGGCCTTATAGTATTCCAGGGCCTCTTTCAGGTCTTTGTCCATGGGCACATCCGCAAAAAAGCTCCGGGCGTAGAGATACTGGATTTCATAATAGCCAATGTGCTGGTCCTCGAGTTTGGTTTTTCCCTGGCGCACCCGGCGGAGCAGGTCCTGGTAAGTTTCCAAGACCTCACGGTCAAGGTAGCGCAGGGCTCTTTCCAGCATTTGTTTTACTTCGGCATTTTCGCGCACTATTTTGAGGCCCAGGTGATCGAGGTGGCCCAGTCCGGTTACAATGTGTTGGGTCAGGTAGCGGTCTTCGCGCATGCCTTCAAACCAGGTCCAGGCCCCGCTGGCCACTTGTTTTTCGCGAAGTTTTTGGATGGCCCGGTTCAGTTCGCCCGCCATCCGATTGAGGTCAAACAGCACCCCAATTTGGCGTTTGCGTTCGCCTTCGTCGTTGGCGTTGAGCAACCAGGGGGTTTCTTCTATCACGAGGCTTTTCAGTTCCTGGTTTTTATCCAGGTTAGAGAGCAGGGCTTCGGCCGAAAGCGTGCGCCATTCCTCAAATACAGCCTTGATTTTAGGACTGGAGTTGGCAATATGGGCGGCCAGGGCATTGGCATAGAGGCGGCTAAACACCTGCTCGGCACATTCGTAGGGGTATTCCATCATGTAAGGCAGGGCCTGCACAGCATACCAGGCCGGGTTGGCGGTAAACTCGAGGGTGTAGCGGTGGTTTTTGAGGGTACTGGAAGCAGGCCCCTCGGCCAGTTTGGCCAGGGTATAAGTCTTGGTTTGCTGACCCCGCACCGGTAGCGGCATCGTTTCGGTTACGAGCATCCGGTTGGTGAGTACAGGCAGGCTCATTTCTTCCCCGTCCGAGAAACGGCCCGACTTGGCCACCACGCGATAGGTCAAAGCGGGTAGCCCCTCAGGAATCTGAATTTCCCAGCGCAGGGCGGTGCTTTGGCCCGCGCCCACCTTAAAAGGCTTCTGTGCCGAGGTATTGCCCAATTCCATATCGATGGGCTGGTTGGTCAATGGATTGAAAAGCAGCAACTGGGCGGTGCCTTCCAGGTCTTTGTCGGCCAGGCTGGAAATCTTGGTGGCAAAGACGACCCGGTCATTTTCCCGGAAAAACGGGGACGCATTGGGCACCACCATCAGCTCTTTTTGGGTAAGCAATTCGTTGAAAGCCGAACCCGTTTTCAAATCTTGGCTGTGGGCAAAGCCCATCATTTTCCAGCGGGTGAGGGCTTCGGGAATGGTGAACTCTACAATGATTCTTCCCTCGGCATCGGTGCGCAAAGTGGGATAGAAAAAGGCCGTTTCGTTAAAATTGGTACGGGCCTTCACCCCCCCCAGGTCTTTGTCGGTTTCGGCCTCCGGCTCGGGGGCCAGTTCAGCACTGGTTGGCTTAAGGGCCAGTCCGGGGGCCGGGGGCGGCACGGCGGCCACTTTTCTAACATCTTCCGATTCATCCATAGCCATTTCGGCTTCTTCATAAGCCGTGCTCCGTTCTCTACGAGCCAGGCCAGAATAAGTAGCCATCACGGGATAATACTGATTGCCAAAATTATATAACATACCAAACCACTCCAGGGCATCATATTCTACTGAGGTGCTGCCCACGGCAGGGTTCCAGTTTTCCTGGTATTGGCGAAAATCCGTGGTGTTGAAGTTGCCGTCCAGTCGCCAGGAGAGGCGGGTATAATAATAATCGAGCAAATTGAAACCAAAAGAATGAGTGCGAAAGGCATCCAGGGAGGCATCATAGAGTGTGGCGACCATCTCGGCGGCTATCTTATCCCCATTTTTGCCGCTGATTTTGAGTCGCCAGGTTTCTTTTTCGCCGGGCTGTAGTTTGTCGCGGAAAGACTCAAACTGAATGTCGAGTTGCTTATTCGTGTAAGGCACTTGAAAAGTATGCGAATGGGCGTAGCCTCGGTTATCTTTGAAAAAGGTGTAATGCAGGCCAAAATTTCCCCTAAATTCTTCTTTGACCGGAAACTCCAGGGTTTGGAGGGGACCATTGAGCGAGACCCACTGCTTTTGCAGAATACGGCCTTCGTGTTCTATTTCTACCAATGCCCTCACATTTTCGCTGCTGCCTAGCTGGATGGCCACTTTTTCGCCGGGCTCGGCCTGGCTCTTTTTGACCACAAAGAAATCTATTTGTGGAATTGGCAAAGACTTGCCATTGGCAGAGGCAAGCAGAAATGTGTGTACCGATTTCACTTCTTGCCCAAACTTATCGGTGGCGCTCATTTCTAGGCGGTATTGGCCGGCGGGCCAGTTGCGCAGGTTCTCGAGGGTCAGTTGTTTTTCTTTTTCGGTATCAAAGCTCTGGGTGAGCATTTCGGCGGCAAGGGGCCATTGACTGATTTGGTCTTCGTTTTTGTAGAGGTCTTGCGGCAAGTCGCGGTGCCATTCGCTCTCGCTGTAGTTAAATTGGTCGGGTTGTTCCCAAAGGCGGGCCCGGTAGGCCTTGCTGGGGCCTTGCAGGCGCACAATGCTTATTTTGCCTCGGGCCGGTTCAAACTGACCATTGAGGTTTTGGGTGTTAAGATTGATTTGCACCTTCTCATTGGGGTTCCATTCATTGGGCATACTGGCGCTTATTTCCAGGGCCTGGTATCCCACCGAAGCCGAGCCTTGCGCGCTGTGGGTTTCGCCATTGAGGTCGGTTACATCCGCATAAACCGTATAGGTAAAAACAGGGCTGGAAGCCGGGCTGGTGTTTTCGTCAGGAAGAGCAGGAAACTTGACCGTAAACTTCCCTTCCTGATTGGTTTGGGTCATTCCACTGGTGATTTCCATTTCGGGAGAGGAGGGGTAATAGCCCCAGCGATAATACCACCAATAAGGAAAGCGGGCTTTGCGAACCACCCGATAGCGTACCTCGGCCCCATCCAGGCTTGCCCCGGAGTAAGCCATGGCTTTGCCTTCCATACTGATTTCGTCGCGCAGACGGAAAGTACCCTTAACCGGTTCAAAACTTACTTCAAATTTGGGCCTTTTGTAGTCTTCTACCGAAAAAGAAGTGCTGCCCAGCCTTTGTTCGCGGGGAGCGGCCACGATTTTGAGCACCTGCCCCGGGCTGAGTTTATCATCTTTGAGATTGTTCCAGGCTTTGATTTGCTCTACCGTAAGCCCATAGCGGCGGGCAATGCGGTAGAGATTTTCGTTCTGGGCCACAGTATGCTGCAAATCCTGAACTTCGCTGGCCAATACCGCTTCCAGCCGCATTTCGCCATTGAGGCCCGTATTGGGCAAGACAAACTGACCGTGCACGGTGCCAAATTCATTGCTTTTGAGCCTGAGCTCGGCGACCTCCTGGCCATTGACATCATACAAGTTCACTTTTACCCCCGTTTCGGGCAGTACGCGGGCATTTTTGGCTTCCTTTTCCAGCACCACCGCTTTGAAGTACAGAGTCTGGCCGGGCCGATAAATGGCCCGGTCGGTAAAGAAGTATGCTTGTGGGCGCGGAGGTTCCGGTTCGCGATTATTGCGGTATTGAGAATAACTTTGGGCGGGATTGAGGAAGTCCTCGCCTTTGCGAAATGTTACCTTCAAACTGTTGCGGCGGCGCTCACTGCCCTGGTAAGGCACACGGAAAAAACCCTCTCCATCCGATACAAAATCCCCTATTTTGAGGGTTTCGTAGCGCCGGGTTTGGTAGTTGTATTCCTGGCTTTGCACGGTGGCCGTTACCCCCGCTATGGGTTGTCCTGATACCCGATGCAAGACATAAAACTCAATATTGCCCTCTTCATCGCCTCTTTGCAAATAGCTCAGGTCACTCACCTGAAAGAAGGCATAGTTTACGCTGTATCCTTCATAGCTAAAATCGGGGCCATCACTTACCAACACCACATATTCGCCGTAGGCCAGGGCCGGAAATTTTTCTTCTACGCGGTGCAGGTAATAATCCTCCATAGGAGGAAGTGCCGTATCCCAGGTCTTGACGGCGGCTTTGGCCGCATAAAAGCGGATGAGCTCCTGCTGAAAGCTGGAATTCTGGCTTTTCCGCGCGATTTCTTCAATGCGCTCCCGCTCTTTTTCGTCGGTCCGGCAGACCTTCCAGTAGATTTGGTCAAGATTGCGGTATTTTACCAACACCGGGGCCACCAAATTAGCGGGCAGGTTTTCCTGTAGTTCCAAATCAAGGCTTTTTTCCGTGATTTGGGCCTGCAGAGCAAGGGCTTGTTGTGCACCAATAGATTGGGGATATTGCTGGATAATTTCTTCACATAGGGCAAAGGCTTGCTGGTATTTTTCGCGGTAAAGACCTGTTTGGGGATTATAGCCGCTGCCTTGCTGATAATAGACCTGCGCAATGCGGACGGCAACCTCGGCAGAAATGGCAAACTGGGCCGTGCGTTGGCGCAATTGGCGCAAAGCTTCCACAAAAAGACTGTCTTTTGCGGAGTGGTCAGGGCTTCATAGACCATCTCCAGGCGCAGCAGGTCCACATCGGTCCAAAGGCTTGGGTCGGCCTCCTGGAGATGAAAGCGCAATAAATCCTGGCTAATCCGCAGGGCCTGAAAATCAAAAGAGAGGGAGTCGCGGGTGTTGAGCGTCAGATTTACAAACTCAGCCGCCGGAGCCAGGTATCGGGGGTCATTGAGCGAAAACTGATAGGCGGGCTGGGTGAGGCCGCTTTCGGCATCTTTGAAAAACTGTAAAGCCTGGTGGGCGATGAAATCATATAAGGTAGGGCGGCGGGTGCGGCCATTTTGGTCGCCAGGTTCCAGCATTTCGGCCACCGCCTCCACCTTGATTTTCTTGAGGTCTTCGGCCTGGGCCAGGGCTTTTTGGTGTTGGCGGAGGGTAGCTTGCACAATAGTTTGCAAATCCCAGGTGCGGATATCCTCGGGCAAAACAGTGGTCGTGCTGCGCTCATAAAAGCGGTAGCGGTTTTCCTGAAAATACTGCCAATAAATCTGACCCAGCATAGATTCGAGCAAGGAGCGGGCCGGGAAAGATGCCTGGCGGGCTTCGGCTTCAAAAGTTTGGATGGCTTTTATTTCCTCTTCTTCCTCTATCTGAGTTACAAATTTGACCCGATGCAAGACCGCCTTCACCAACTGTCCGGGGCGGTTTTCGGACTGTGCCCGCTTGTAAATGCTCTCGACCACTTCCAGGGCCGATTTAGGGAGGCCCTGGTTATCGAGCGAGTCGACTTTTTTCCAGCTTTGGGTGTAAAAATCATTCATAGGGGGATTCTTGATTTGCGCCTGGGCCGGGTTAAGCCAAAAGCACCCCCAGCCGAGAAAGGTAAAGAATAAGGTAAGTAATCGCATTTTGATAGGGTTTGGTGAAGCAACAGGAACCTTGACAAATATACACGATTACCGGGGAAAAGAAAGGGCGTTACGGGGTTTGGGGAAAATTCTCTGTTTTCTAGGAAATTAGCCCTGGCCTCAGAAGAATACAAGGCTTTCTTTCTACAAAATATTTTATCCGGCGCTGGTTTTTGCATTTCAAAAATTATCGTGCTAACTTAAAGCCAGAAAGATAAAGATATGAAAATAAGTCTGCATAACTCCACCTCTGACCTTAGCACTGGCAGCAAAAAAAATGAGGTCAATCTCTCCCACAACCCCTTTTCTTCGGCCCAGGCGGGGAAAAATCCCTTTGGGGCAGCTAGCTCTAATCCCTTTGTACCAGCTCAGATGAAAAAAGAGGTGGCCATCCAGCGAGAATCAATGCCCGAAGAAGAGGAAATGCAAATGAAGGCCAAAGCCTTGCAAAGGCAGCCGGAGGAGGAGGAAATGATGCAGGCAAAAATGCCTGGCGCGGAAAGCAGCACCTCCACTTCCACTACCTCCACTCAGGGCTTGTCCTCGGGAGTGCAAAGCCACATGGAGCAAGCCTTACAGGCCGATTTCTCGGGTGTGAAAATCCACCAAAACTCCCCTCAGGCCGATTCGGTAGGCGCATTGGCCTATACCCAAGGGACGGATATTCACTTTGCGCCCGGGAAGTTTGATACAGGTTCAACATCGGGACTGGAGCTCCTGGGCCACGAACTCAACCATGTAAAACAACAATCCGAGGGTCGGGTAAGCCCCACAGGCCAGGTCAATGGCCTGCCCCTCAACGACGACCCCGCCTTGGAGCAGGAATCGGACCAAATGGGACAAAAAGCGGCCCAGATGATGAAAGATAAACAAGCATAAGCAAATGTCGGCTGCAAAAAGAGATTGGTTTTTGATGCAATTATTCTTTCTGCTGTTTTTGGGAGCCTATATTCAGGCGCAAAGCCCCGAAAACCTGGAAAAGAAAAGTGGCTTTAAAGACATTGTGCTTGGCGACAGTATCAAAAATTTTCGCCCCTGGTTCAAATACCTCGATACATCGCCCAATGGATATGAAGTGTACATCATTCGGGAAGAAAATCCCGAATCCCGTCCCCGCTATGGCAATCTGGGCTATTTACCTTTACAACAACTAAACCTGCTTGTCTTTGAAGGACGAATTCTTGAAATACGTCTGTTTTTTTTGTTGGAGCAATATCAAGATATTCAAAACATCCTTTATAAAGCCTACGGCCCGCCCAATGGCCAGGCTTGCGAAACCACCGAAACCGAAGCCGGAAACCGTACCGATTGTGCCTGGCAAACCAAACGCATAGGCTTGTGGAGCAGTGCCATCAATTTGCCCGAAAACCAAAAAGTAGTCGTGGGGTTTCAGCATTTTAAGCTCATCAGCCAGATGCGCCGGGCCCTTACCCAGGCGGCCCTCAAGGATTTGTAAAACGCCCGATGAAATCGCTTGCATACAAAACCGGGCACGCTTCCTTTGTCAATATTTTTTATAAAAATTATGGAAAAAAATGCATCATTGATGCACCCCTGTTGGATATTATTTTGCGCCGTTTGTGCCAGGAACTGACCGAAAAGCACGGATTGTTTGAAAATTCGGTCATTCTTGGCCTTCAAAAAGGAGGCGTGTGCCTGGCGCAAAGGCTTCGGCATCATCTCACAGCGGTTTTGGCTGGCGAAGTGCCCACAGGGTTTCTGGATGTAACCTTTTATAGAGATGACTTTCGGCGGCGGGAGGCCCCCTTACAGGCCAACAAGACGCAAGTGCCTTTTGTGTTGGAAAAAAAGAAAGTGATTCTGGTGGACGATGTGCTTTATACGGGTCGTACTGTGCGGGCGGCCCTCGATGCCATGCTGGCTTTTGGCCGGCCAGCCGCTGTAGAGCTGCTCGTATTAGTCAATCGCCGCTATTCAAGGCATTTGCCCATTGAGCCAAATTATACCGGGCACGAAGTCAACACCCTGGCTTCGCAGCATGTTACCGTAGAATGGCAAGAAAATGGGTTTGGCCAGGACGGGGTATGGCTGCTGGATAAAGCGGACTAAAATTTGGGTCATTTTGTCGCATTTTCATAAAAATATTGCATATTGCACAGAGTTAAATAATTCTAACCCATCAAAAACATGGAATACTTTCCGCTGATAGTAACCTTTGCTGTTATCATTGGTTTTTTGTTTTTCTTTATTTTGTACCTATCAATCTTTGGATTACGGCAATCTTTTCCGGGGTCCGTATTAATCTGTTTACGCTGGTGTTTATGCGCATTCGGCGGGTTCCGCCCCGGCTCATTGTCGAGGCCATGATTACGGCTACTAAGGCCGGACTTAAAATCACTATCAACGAGTTGGAAACCCACTACTTGGCGGGGGGCAAAGTGCCTTTGGTCATCAGGGCACTTATTTCAGCCGATAAGGCCAATATCGGGCTTACCTTCAAACAAGCCACGGCCATTGACCTGGCCGGGCGCAACGTCTTTGAAGCAGTACAAACTTCGGTAAATCCCCGGGTGATTGATACGCCTCTGATTGCGGCCGTGGCCGGGGATGGCATTCAACTTCGGGCCAAAGCCCGGGTAACGGTGCGCACCAATATTGCCCAACTCGTAGGGGGGGCCGGTGAAGATACCATCATTGCCCGGGTAGGCGAAGGCATTGTGTCTTCTATTGGTTCTGCCGAAAGCCATAAAGTCGTATTGGAAAACCCCGACCGAATTTCAAAACTGGTACTCTCTCGGGGATTGGATGCTGGTACAGCCTTCGAGATTTTATCCATTGACATTGCTGACGTGGATGTGGGAGAAAATATTGGGGCCAAATTGCAAATTGAGAAAGCCAATGCCGACTTAAAACTGGCCGATGCCAAGGCCGAAGAAAGAAGGGCCATGGCCGTAGCCCACGAGCAGGAGATGAAAGCCAAAGCCGAAGAGGCCCGGGCCAAAGTAATAGAAGCCGAAGCCCAGATTCCGCAAGCCATTGCCGAGGCCTTTCGCAATGGTCGATTAGGCATATTGGATTATTATAAACTTGAAAATATCAAGGCAGACACTGAAATGCGGGAATCCATCGCGGGAAGTGATGTAGGCTCGGGCCTTGTGGACAAAGGAAAGCCAATTAAGTCAGAGAAACCCTCTTAAATCTGCCCTTTGGGGACTGGAAGTTAGTACTAAACTACCAAAACAATGGACAAAGCCGCACACAATGCCATGATTGGGGTCTATGAAAACCACCTGGCCGCCGTAGAAGCCCTTAAAGTCCTGATGCATCACAATTTTCCGATGAAGCACGTGGCCATTATTGGGCCGGGAGGAGGTCTCAAAGAAATAGAGGGGGCATATACCTGGGAAGATGCAACCATTCGGGGGGCTGAAGTAGGGGGAGTAGTGGGGGGATTGCTGGGGGTATTGTCGGGCCTGACCTTGTTTTTGTTGCCAGAGCTGGGCATTATTTATGCCGCCGGGCCTTTGCTCTATGCGCTTTTTGGAGGGGCTGGCGGTGCATCTGCCGGAGGACTGGGCGGAAGCCTGATTGGGGCCGTCTTGGGTACAAAAATTGGCCCCGGCGGAAAAGTCAGCGGAAAAGCTGACCCAGAGGATGAACAAACGTATCAAGATTATATCAAGGCGGGGAAGTTTATCATTGTTGTGCACGGACCAGATACCGAAGTAGCGGAGGCCCACCAGATTCTGATAGAAAATTCTAATATGGCGTATGCCGAGCGGCATTATCTCTGAGTTGAAGACGGCAAAAACGTAATTTTTATTGTGAGATACAATTATTTAGAGCCAGAGGCCATCCAACGCTTTATTCGTTTGGCCTTGCAAGAAGATGTAGGAGAGGGCGACCATTCTTCTTTGGCCGCCGTGCCTGCCCAGGCTCAGCGCACCGCCCGCCTGCACTTCTTCTCCATCCTCTTTCAGGATTTCCCAACGCAGGTCTTCATCTACTACACTGAAAATATGCCGGGCCAGGGTAATGCCTGCAATCACGCCGGCAGACTTAATAAGCAGGCGGCGATATTGGGCTTTATGTCAAAGGCAAGGCCCAATCTATCCTCAAAGCCGAGCGCTTGGTGCTCAATTGCATGCAAAGAATGAGCGGCATTGCTACCCTCACCCGCCGCCTTACCCAAAAAATAGCCCATACAAAGGCGAAACTGCTCGATACCCGCAAAACAACGCCCAATTTCCGGATGTCAGAAAAATGGGCCGTGCGCATAGGTGGAGGCCATAATCATCGGTTTGGACTTTTTGATATGATTATGCTCAAAGACAACCATATCGCCTATGCGGGCGGTATTGCGCCTGCGATTCATCGGGCCCGGGCCTATCTGAAAGACAAAGGGCTGGACTTGCGCATTGAGATTGAAACCCAAAACCTTGAGGAACTTCGGCAAGTCCTGGCCGTCGGAGAAGTTGATTTCATTATGCTCGACAACATGTCTCCGGTCCAAATGCGCGAAGCGGTAGAATTGGTGGCGGGGCGCTATCCGCTGGAAGCCTCAGGGGGTATTTCTGAAGCAACCATTGTAGAGGTGGCCGAAACGGGTGTCGATTATATCTCTGTGGGGGCTTTGACCCACTCAGCTCCCAGCTTGGATATAAGCCTGAAAGCAATCTAAAACGTGTCTGCTCAATCAAGGGAAGATTTTTTGGTTTACCACAGGCTTTGGGAGGTATATCCCCTGATTCACGGCAATTTACTATCTTTGCCCCCGCTATTTTCTTCAAAAAACACTAGTGCTTACATTTCAATTGATATGAACGTCAAAACCAAGAAATACCAACTTGACCCCAAGACCTATAAAAAGGTGGGCCTGCGTCAGGTACTCAAAACCCAATGGTGGCTTCCTTTGGCTTTGTTTTTTGGCATTATTGCCCTCAATCTCTTCATTAACCTTTTCTATTTCAACACCTGGATATACTTTTTTGCCCCCTTGAGCCTGCTGGTCTATTACCTTTTTTGGTGGATACAATTTGCGGGGGCCCCTCAATTGCCACAAATGAAGCCTATGTTTGAAAAAATGCACTACGAAATCAGTACCAAAGAAATCCTGATGAAAAAAAACCAAAAAGAAGGCATGCAATTGAAGTGGGAAATGGTCAAAGGGGTTGAAAAGCAAAAGGATGCCTTTGTCCTGTTTTTTTCTAAGGCCCAATTTATCCACCTGCCCTTCAAAATTTTTCAATCAGACAATGACGTACGCCTAATGGAAGCCCTGCTTCGTCGCAAAAAGCTCATTGAGTAGCGTCTAGGCCTATTCAGTTTGTCATTTATGAAAAAAATCCTACATTATCTAAAAACGCATCTAAGGGACGATTTTCACTATGGGGTGTACGGATACACGCTGCTTTTTCTGGGCCTCAGCATTACTTTTAATTATTACTACGATTTTGAGGATTCGGTGCTGGATGCCTATGCCCTCCAATGGGTGAGCATCCCTTTTCATATTCTCTATTTTGCTTTTGCCTATTTTGGAGTGCTTATTCCCAAACTATGGCTATCCGGGGAGGGCCACCGGCTTCGGGAACCTGCACTATGGGGGCGGAGTTTGTTTTTTATTTTCCTCATCGGGCTGGTGGCGGGCTTTACGATGTTTCGTGCTTGGCTCAATGCCTACACCAATGACGCGTTGGTTTTGTATTTTCTTTATAAGACCCTGACACAACTCAAATACCTCATACTGGCCCTCCCCCTGCTTTGGTGTTTTTATAAATGGTTTGACCAGCGCCAGCGGTCTGAGTCAGGCTTTTATGGTCTTCGGGTTCGGGGTTTTGAGGCCCGGCCTTATTTAGGTATGTTGCTGATAATGTTGCCTTTGATTGTTATGGCCTCATTTCGCCCAGATTTTTTAAAAACATATCCAATGCTGAAGCCCTGGCTTTTGGCTGAGAATCAATCCGGGTGGAATCCCTGGGCGATGTTTGCGGTTTTTGAGTTAAGCTATGGGGCTGGATTTATTTTTGTAGAATTATTTTTCCGGGGGCTGTTGGTGCTTGGCTTGGGGCGCTGCCTGGGGCATCATGCCGTCCTGCCTATGGTAGTAATGTATGCTTTTCTGCATTTTGGCAAGCCTTTGGGCGAAACCCTGGGCTCTATTGCCGGGGGCTATGTGCTAGGAGTGATTGCTTTACACACCCGCACTATTCTGGGGGGCTGTTTTATTCACATTGGGATTGCGTTTTTGATGGAAGGGTGTGCCCTCATTCAACACCTTCGCGCTGGATAAAGGGGCACAAAAGGCGTATTTTTTGGAGACTACATCTCAATTTTTCACATTCTTGTATTTTCCTTGAAGCTTTTCGTCTCACTTGGGCTTGTGTTTTTCTTTTTGGGTCTGGGCCTGGTTGCAAAGGCGCAGCCCTGGCTTTTGCTGCGTGCCGATGGCCAAAGGTTACCCAAGCATATTTTGGCATTTCAAGGCAAGCTTAGGGATACAAAAGTCGATTCTTTGGCCCCCCTTGCCCAGCAACTGATAGCCCAATGCCAGGCCCTGGGTTATTGGGAAGCGCAGATTGCGCACTGGGATAGTACTTCGGCGGCCCCTAAGGTTTATCTGAAACTGGGTCCACAATATACCTGGGCTGATTTGCAGACGGGAAACCTGCCGCTGGTTTTGCAAAATGCTTTGCGCGGGCGTATCAAAAAGTCCAGGGGCAGCCCACTGCTCTGGGACGAGCTTGCACAAATGCAGACCGAGATTCTGAACTATTCCGAAAATCACGGCCATCCTTTTGCCACCATTCAGCTCGATTCGGTACTTATACAGGAAGCGTCTCTGAGGGCAGCCTGGCAATACGAGGCGGGCCCCAAAATACGCTTTGATTCTTTAAACCTGGAGGGAGAGGCCCGCGTGCATCCCCGTTTTTTGGCGGCCCTGCTCAATATACGACCTGGGCAGGAATACGACCAGCGAAAAATCAGCCGAATTGCCTCAGCACTCAAGGCTTTGCCTTATCTGGAATTGGTGCGCTTGCCACAAGTAGATTTTAATCTGGGCTACGCCTTTCCGAAAATAGCCCTCCGGCGGCGAAGGGTAAACGAGGTCAATGGCATTGTGGGGCTATTGCCCAATGAAAATCCCCTGGCCCAACGCTCACTCTTGCTCACAGGGTCTTTTTATCTTTCGCTGCAAAATTTATTTCAGCGAGGGCAGCAGTTCAAGGTGCGCTGGGAGCGGCTTCAGGTAGAAAGCCAGCGGCTAGAGTTGAGCTACCAATACCCGGTTTTTGCCGGAACTAATATAGATTTAGCCGCCAAATTTCAATTATTAAGGCAAGATTCCAGCTTTGTCAATCGTCTTTGGGAAATAGAACCCTCCTATCGTTTGGGGGCTTCGGGGCGGATTTTGCTTAATGTGCAGAGCTGGCGTTCTACCCTGGGCGAAGCCAATCTTTTTGCAGATTTGAGCACCCTGCCGCAGGTTTCGGAAGTCCGGTTTAATTCATTGGGCCTGGGCTACGATTGGAATCAGACGGATGATTATTTTTTTCCACATCGGGGTTCACGGGGGCGGCTTTTGCTTCGGGCAGGCGAAAAACAATTGCGCCGCAACCCCTTCGCGCCCGACTCGGTCTATCGTGGGATTGCCTTCAAAAGTCTGCAGGTGCAATTAGAAGCCGAAGGACAGCTTTTTTTGCCCCTTCGGGCGCGCGGGGTAGTGATGCTGGGCCTGCGCGGGGGCTATATTCAAAACCCTCAGCTTTTTCTGAATGAACTTTTTCGGCTGGGAGGATTGCAAAATCTGCGCGGCCACGTTGAGAACACTTTTTTTGCTTCGGCCTATGGGCTGGCCAATTTTGAGTATCAATGGTATTTCGAGCCAGCTTCTTATTTTTTTGTGTTTTATGACCAGAGCATTTTACAAAAAAATATCTTGAATCAAGGCGAGACAGATTTCCCGCTTGGGCTGGGCTTAGGGCTTAATTTTGGGTTCAAAAGTGGGCAATTTCAGCTCATCTATGCCCTGGGACAAAGCCAGACCCAATCTTTGGGTTTCAATCGGTCAAAGCTACATTTTGGTTTGTTAAGTCGCTTTTAAAAGCGAAATTTGCACCTCAAATTTACGTATGCATCGGAGCCAATACTTCAAAACGGGAATTACCCTCCTTCTCTGCCTGGTCTCTTTGAGAAGCCTGGCGCAGAAAGAGATTCCTAGAGGGTATGTGGTATTGTATCCCTTAGAAACAAGCTGGCAGGTCTATGATGGCAAATTTAAGGCCTTTGTGCCTTATCTGGATGCCCGACACGGCAAACCTTCCTCCCTAAGCGTTTGGTTATTTCCTTCTCGCCATCCGCGCAAATCCCTGTTTTTTTATGCTTATCCTAATACTTATTTATTCATCAATCAAAAAATGGTGGATGCTTTTCGTCGGGAAGGCTGGTATCGTTATTCCTTGGATAGCCTGCAACAGCAATGGCCCGGAAAAGCCCTGTTTTGTACATTTTATGACCAGCAACAGAGGCTTCCGCTGCCTCATTTATTTATTGGTTTACTGCAGCATCCTGAGGCGGAGGCTTCGGACCTAAGCACTGCCCCAACCGCTTCTATTGGTAATTATCCCGCCCAAGACCGCCCCGGGTTTTCGTGGCGAAGTGTATTGACCTTCGGGGGCTTACTTGGGCTGAGCGGCTACGCTTTTTTAATGCATTTTGCCCCGGGCAGTTTTTGGAGCTATGTGAGTGCAAGGAGTCGCTTGTCGTCGGTGGCGAAAAAAGACGAAAATATCATTACTCGGCCCCTGCATCAGTTTAATTTATTTTATCTGATTCTTATCAGCCTTTGGGCAGGATTGTATTATGTGATTTTGCTGAAAATAGCGGCTAGCTCGTCCTTTGCGTTTGCTTTATTTGGGTTGTGGCTAGGCTGGGTAGTAAGTATTTTTGCTTTACTTTGGGCCAAATACCTGATTTTGGTCTTGTTTGGCGCTTTGCTCAATGTGGCTCAGGAGGTAGTGCAAACCCATTTTTTTGAATTCAATCGTGGGCTTGGTTTATATTATGGAGCGGCTGGCTTGAGCCTCAGCTTGTGGTCAAATGCGAGTGGGGGAGGGCTTCCTGAGGCGGCCAGCCAAATAATGTTGTATCTGACTCTGGCTTTTCACCTCTTTTTGTCGGCTTTGGTCAGTTCTTATGTTATAAAACAATCTGCTTACAAAAGTCTCTATTTATTTTATTATCTTTGCATTGCGGAGTTGATACCTTTGTTAGTGTGCCTTAAACTACTGTTTTTCAACATCTACAATCCGGTGAGTATTTAAAAGTCTTGTGCCAATGAGTAAATCACACATCCAAATTTCTCAGGATAGGCTCAAAGAAGTGAAGAGCATCCTGGTTTCTCAGCCTGAGCCCAATGGAAACAACTCTCCTTACCATGAATTGGCCAAAAAGTACAACATACAAATTGACTTCCGGCCTTTCATCAAGATTGAACCCGTAACGGTCAAGGACTTTCGTCGTCAAAAAATTAATATTCTTGAGCATTCGGCGGTCATTTTTACGAGCCGAAACGCGGTCAAGCATTTTTTTGACATGTGCAAGGCCGTCCGGGTAGAAGTGCCAGTGGAGATGAAATACTTTTGTGTTTCTGACCAAACGGCCAACTATCTCCAGAAATTTATCGTGGTCAGAAAGCGAAAAATCTTTACAGGAAAACGCACGGTGGCCGACCTTTTCCCGCTCATCAAAAAGCACAAATCCGAAAAATACCTTTTCCCATGCTCTAATATCCGAAAAGAGGACTTGCCCGACTATATGACCGAAAATGGCTATGCCCTCACCGAAATGATTCTCTATCGAACGGTGGCCAGTGATTTATCCGACCTGTCGGATGTGAATTATGACATCCTGGCTTTTTACAGTCCCTCGGGAATTAGTTCATTATTGGAAAACTTTCCCGAATTCAAACAAAATGACACTCGCATCGCCGCATTCGGACCCACAACGTCGCAGGCCGTGCGCGATAACGGGCTGATTTTGGATATTGAGGCTCCGCTCCCCAACGCGCCCTCTATGACCGGTGCCCTGGAAGCCTATATCAAGCTGGCCAATAAAGTCTGAGAAAATTGGGGCAGGCAAGTATGAATATAACCACAGCCATTATGAAAAGCCGAATCTTGTGCCTCTTTGCTTTCTTTTCCTTATCTGTTGGCAAACTACTTGCCCAACAAGACGCTCAGTTTACCCAGTTTATGTTCAATAAACTGTTTTTTAATCCGGCTTTTGCCGGGGTTGAACATAAGACCCAGATTCACTTTATGCACCGGGCCCAATGGACAGGTTACCAGCCTAGCTTTGACGACGGGCGCGCCCCCAATACCCAGGTTTTGGGTTTTAATACGGCACTCCTGCGCCTCAATAGTGGTGTAGGGGCGCATATTGTAGTGGACCGCCTCGGCCCGCTGACCAATCTTGAGCTACAATTTTCGTATGCTTACCATATCAAACTCAACAAAGATACCCGACTCTCGCTAGGACTGCGCGGTGGCATTTATTCCCGGATTGTTGACTTTGACAAATATCGTTTTGCCCAACCCGATGACCCCCTGGACGTGCAAAGCGGCTCCGAATCGGTTTTAAAACCCGATATGGCCGTCGGGGTGTATTATCACTCCCCCACTTTTTTTGGAGGATTAAGTGCCAATCATCTTACCCAGTCAGAATTTAATTTTGGGGATGGCTTCAACCGAGATGCCCTGGTAAATAGCTTTTATCTGATGGGGGGATACCGATTTAAAATAGACCGCCAGGAAAAATGGGTACTTACGCCCAGCCTGCTGGTAAAAGCCTCCGAGCTTCAGGAGTTTTCTTTTGATGTGGGAGCCCTGGTGGAATATGACGAAAAATTTTGGGTAGGAAGTACTTTTCGCAACGAAGAATCCATCAATTTTCTAGCCGGCGTGGTGATTCCCCGCAAAGCAAAGCGTCCTAAAGGCCGCTTGCCAGACCCTCGATTCAAAATCGGCGCAGGATTTGATTATGTGTATGCGGGCCAGGAAGCCAAACAAACGGCTTCTTATGAAGTCTTTTTTTCTTATGAATTGCCGATTCGTCAGCCGACCTACCCGGCACTCATTCGCACCCCAAGATTTCGTTATTGAGCTTTGTAATAAATGGAAGAATGCCCCCGTTATAGTTGCGTATGTTTAGGCTACTGAATACGCCTTGGGCCAAAATGGTAACCTGCTAAAAAAAAATTTTGAAAAATTAGACTTTGGTCTGATTATGCATAATGTTTGTTTGGTCATCTTTGTCTTGTTTTCACAATCATAAAATAATAAATCGTTAAATAAATCTAGTTTGGTGTTATGAATAAAGTGAACCTACGTTACAGAAGCCTCTTCTACGCTTTGGTAGCGTCATCTTTCTTGTTTCAAGGGTGTTTCTTTAAGAAGAAGGGCGCAGAAAGCCTGGATGAACGCATTGACCAGTCGCGAGGTGAAATCGTGGCTTTCAACGATGTTCGCCCTTATGATGCACAGTACATCCCCGCCGGGATGGTGGTAGTACCCAATGGTACTTTCCACATGGGCCAAGCCGACCAGGACGTGGCCTCCACGATGATTAACATGAACAAGCAGATTACCATCAGTGCTTTTTTCATGGATCAGACCGAGATTACCAACAATCAGTATCGCCTTTTTACGGATGTCTTGCTGGCCTACTCCGAAGGTCGCCAGTCCAATGAAGAGGAACTCCCCGAAGAATATGTCTCCAAGGTATTGGATGTCATGTTTTGCAAATGGTGCCCCCGTGCGCCCGGATTCTATTCGGGTAATGAATGAAATGTATCCCGATACGACCCGCTGGCGCTATGACTATGCCCACCACATGGGCGACCCGCTGATGGAATACTACTATATGCACCCGGCTTTTGATGACTATCCCGTAGTTGGGGTAGATTGGCAGGCCGCTCAGTTCTTCTGCCAATGGCGCACAATGCACCTTAACTACTACAAGCAGGTACAAGAGGAAGAGCCTTATCCACAACCCCGTTTCCGCCTGCCTACCGAAGCCGAGTGGGAATATGCTGCCCGGGGTGGCCGCGACCTGGCCAAGTATCCCTGGGGGGGGCCTTATCTACGCAACACGCTGGGCTGTATGCTCGCCAACTTCAAACCCGGACGAGGCAACTATTATGACGATGGTTTTGCCTACACTGGTCCTGTGGCCCAGTATTTTCCCAATGATTACGGCTTGTATGACATGGCGGGCAACGTAGCCGAATGGGTGCAAGACGCTTACTATGAATCTTCAGTGCCCATTGTGTGGGACATCAACCCGGTATATAACCCGCAAATTACCCAAAACGGTATTAATGACCGTAATCCAGATAACCGCCGGGTTATTCGGGGCGGTTCCTGGAAAGATATTGCCTATTATTGCGAAACAGGCACCCGCACTTATCAACACTGGGATTCGGCTTCCAGCTCGATTGGCTTCCGGTGTGCGATGACTTACCTGGGCCGTTCCTCCGGGACTGAATTTAATTAATTTTCTCCAGTAGGCCAAATAAGATTTGTAATCTATATTTGGCCTTACCTTTGTTTAGTGAAAACTACTTTCTTTTAACTATTTTCCATTATTTAAACCCTTTTAAACTTTTACTGAAATGAGCGGAAAAAAAATGAGTGGATTGGATTACACCTACACCTACATTATCCCTAAAATCACAACTGCAGGTGCTGGGGTCGTAATTCTTGGGGCTTTGTTTAAAATTTTGCACTTGCCTTTTGCCGCCGAAATGCTTACTATCGGGATGCTTACGGAAGCGGCCATTTTCTTTCTCGGCGTATTGGAGCCTATTCATCCGGATGCCCCCCGTCCTGACTGGTCAAGGGTATATCCTCAATTACAGGAAGGTTCAGACGTTCCTCCTATCTCTGTGGCTCCTCAGCAGCAGCAATTGCCTCCCCGCGACGAGAAAGTAGTAACCGCCATGGCAGCTTTGGAAGCCCAGATTGCCAACACCATCACCCCAGAGAAAATCCAAAACCTGGGTAAAGGCATGAGCGACTTGGCCGCCAATGTAGAAAAAATGTCTAACCTGGCCGACGCTTCGGTAGCTACCAGCGAATATGCCAAGAATGTGAAATTGGCCACTAACTCAATCGTGGAAATGAATAAGTCTTATTCAACTACGATTACGGCTATGTCCGAAATGGCCAGTGCCTCCAAAGATGCCAAAGCCTACCACGCCCAGGTACAAAGCCTTACCAAAAACCTGACGGAACTGAACGCCGTGTATGAAGTAGAGCTTCGCAGTGCCAACAAGCACATCAAAGCCCTCAATGATTTCTACAGCAGCCTGGCCTCCGCTATGCAAAACGTAGCCAATGCCAGCAACGACACGCAGAAATTTAAAGAAGAGCTTTCTTCTCTGACAACCAACCTGACCTCTTTGAACAAAGTATATGGCGGTATGTTGTCAGCCATGAAAGGAAACTAATTCTTTCGTATGCTTACGATTGGTAAAACATCACCTTAAAAAGAATTAAGTTAACACAATGGCTGGAGGAAAACAGACCCCAAGACAGCGGATGATCAACCTGATGTATCTGGTGCTCACCGCGATGCTCGCCCTACAAGTAAGTTCTACCATTATTGACAAGTTCATCTTCCTGAACGCCAGTTTGGAACACTCACTTGTATTTGCCCGTCAAGCCAGTGAAGCCTCACTGGGTGCCTTGAAGAAAAAAGTGGAGAAAGACCCCTCAGCCGAAGGTACCAAAGCCGTTCGCCGGGCCGAGGAATTGAAAAAGAAAACCGCCGAATGATTTCCTACATTGACAAAATCAAAGGAGAATTGATTTTGAAATCCGGGGGCATTGACAAGGAAACTGGTTTGATGAAAAACCCCAAAGACGAAGAGGCTACGGCCCAGTTTATGGTAGGCCAGGGAGGTTCTAAATCAGGCAAAGGCTATGAACTGGAAACCCGCCTGGATGCCTTTGTAGAAGACCTTTACAAAACTTACGGCGACTTACAAGGGGTTACAAAAAAAGACAACTTCTTCCCTGACCTGGCCGAAGGCAATGAAAATAATCCTTTATATGCCAAAGACCCTATTCAGCGTGGAAAGGATTTCGCCAAAGCCAGCTTTGAGCAAACTCCGGTGGTAGCGGCTCTCGCGCTTTTGACCCAAAAGCAAAGCGAACTGGTGCGCTACGAACAGGAAATCCTCAAGAATTAGGGGCTTTCGATACGCCAGAAATCAAGTTTGACCAGGTGAAAGCCGCCGCTACTCCCAATGCCAATACGGTTGCCTCAGGCAGCGATTACATTGCCGAAATGTTTTTGTTTGCCACCAGCAGCAAAACGGACCTCAAAATGACCGTAAACGGTAGCCCTATCCGGGTGAAAGACGGCATTGGCGAAGTGCGTATTCCTACTGGCGGTGCGGGCGAGTTTACTTGGAGAGGGGCAATTAGCTTCAACAATAAAGGCAAGGATACCACCTTTACTTTTGAGAAAAAATATACGGTAGTAGAGCCAGTTTTATTGGTGAAAGCGAAAGCCAACTTCCCTTTGTATCTAAACTGTCCTAACCCCCTAGAAACCTCTGTCCCCGCCCTGGGAGCCTCTTACAATCCTTCGTATTCGGTGAGCAATGGCCGGGCCGTTCCGGGTGGCAAAACCGGGGATGTAACCTTGATTCCTTCGGCTTTGGGCAAGTGTATTCTGACGGTGCGTAGCGATGGCAAGCAAATGGGCACGGCTGAGTTTCGGGTTGACCCGGTTCCCCCACCCAGTGTCTATCTGGCCAGTGGCAACGGAACCAAAATTAATCCAGAGCAACCCTTGCCCAATGTGCCCAGCGTGAGCGTAGTCGTAGAACCAGATGCTACTTTCCGCAATACCCTGCCCCAAGAAGCCAATTACCGCATTACTTCGGTTGAAGTGTTCCAATATCGCAGTGGTCGGGTAATTAAACAAGCCAAGTCATCTGGTTTGATTCAATTAAGTGGTTTTGATGTGCGCCCTGGCGATGGCTTCCAGGCCAAAATTCTGGGCGTTCAGCGCGTGGGTACAACGGGTGTAGAAGAGGTACGGGTTTCTAACCCTTACATTAGCTGGTTTGCCAAATAATAGTTTGGGTGCTTTAAAGACTAATTTTTGTACGTAATAATATTATACCACTTGAAATCGTTTTTTAAGTGGTATAATTTTTAGTAATTTTTACCCATTATGAATAACAAAATAATAAGTGTGAGTGTGTTGATGGTTTGGCTCAGCCTAATGAGCTTTTCAGTGTTTGCCCAATTAGGACCCCAGGGTTACAATCCCAATTCGGTGCGTCCCATCCTGGAGGATGACATTATGTATCGCAAAACTATCTGGCGCAAAATCAACCTGTTGGAAAAGCAAAATAAACCTTTCTTTTCCAATAAAAATGAAATTACGCAGGTGATTTTGGAAGCCGTTGAACAGAGAAAAGTCCAGCCTTTTGTGCCTACCTCAGACCCCCGCAAGAGTGGCTTTGACGATGAAGACCAGATGGAATATGAAGAATGTGTGCAAAAGCTGAAGTCTTATTATGACCCCAATTTCGGAGATTCGGTCATTATCCGCCCTTCCGAGCTCTATCAAGTTGAAATCAAGGAAGATTTGGTGTTTGACCGCCGCCGTTCCTTGATGTATTGGGACATTCAGTCAATCACGATTGTGATGCCCCAGGGAACCACCCCCGATACTCAAATGGGGGAATTGCCCATCGCTACTTTTCGTTTCAAAGATTTGTATGATTATTTCAATGAGGCTTACAAGGCCTCACTGGAAAAAGGCCCCACTGAGGACCTTCGTGCCTTCTGGTACAACCCTGACAATCCCAAACGCCACGTAAGCCTTTCGGATGCCTTTGATTTGCGTCTATTCAGCTCCCGTATTTTCAAGGTAGCCAACCCAGATGATAATGACATTGCCAGCATCATCAACAATGAATATGGGGCGGATAATCCCGAAACCGCGAAGAAGATTTTGTACGAATCACAAAAGATTGAGTACGACCTTCGCGAGTTTGAGCACAATCTGTGGGAGTTTTAAGAAAGTTTTTTAAGCATAGGGAGAGGAGCGCATCAGTGCTCCTCTTTTTTTTTGAGTCCGCCCAGCAATAGGGCGGCCTTGGCTTTGCCAATCACTTCGGCAAGGGCTTCGGGCTGGCTTCCCGAATTTTTTTAGGCTCTTGAAATGCCGCAAAAGCTTTTCGGTGAGGTTTTTCCCAATTC
>JAAUUB010000059.1 GCA_012031215.1 Microscillaceae bacterium
CGATATCTTTGGTAGCAAGGGAGTGGCCGGGGGATTTTCCGATTTCTTTAAGCAGTTTTTTGGCGGGGGGGCAGTTCCGAAGCCCGGCCTCAAAGCATCAAAGGTAAAGATGCGGAGTTTAACCTCAGCCTAAGCCTCGAGGAAGCCTATCACGGCACCAGCCGCACCTTGCACGTGGGGGATGAAAAAATTAAAGTCCCTGTCAAGCCTGGGGTGGCCCACGACCAGGTCTTGCGTGTGCGGGGCAAAGGCGGCTTAGGGCAAGAGGGCGGCCCCCGGGGCGATTTACTTATCAAAGTGCAAATTGCCCCGCACCCACAATTTGAGCGGCGCGGCGAGGACCTGCACCAGGAAATCTGGATTGACCTCTACACCGCCATTCTGGGGGGGGAAAATAGCAGTCAAAACCCTCAAAGAAAAGCCCATCCAGTTGCAAATCCCGGCGGGCACCGAAAACGGCAAAACGCTGCGCCTAAAAGACCTGGGAATGCCCGTCTTTAAACAAGCCGATTCCTATGGAAGTATGTATCTAAAAATTATGGTCAAACTCCCGCAGGCCCTCACCCCCGAGGAAAAGGCACTTTTTGAGCGACTGGCTTCTATGCGTAAGATGGCCGAAGCCTAAGCCAGCAAGGCATCAATGGCGGCGGCCAGGGCATGGTCTTTGGCCGTAACGGTATTGCCCGCATCGTGGGTGGTCAGTTCTATCTCCACCCGGTTATAAACATTGGCCCACCAGGGATGATGGTCCATCTTTTCGGCCAGGAGCGCTACCCGGCTCATAAAGCCAAAGGCCTCCGAAAAGTCTTTAAATGTAAAAGTGCGGCGGAGTTTATTGTCGGCTTCGGTCCACATAAGATTGTGTTGTGATGATGGTTTGAAAAATTGGATAAAAGCCACTCCCAAATTAGAGGGCCTTCTACTAAAAACCCGCCCCGACGCAAAGAGTTTACAAAAAAACCAGTTCCTTGACCAGTTCTTGCCCTATTTTTTCATTTAATCGTGCTAAAAGGGTGGTTTTTTGCATCAAAAGCTCGCTTTTTGAGCGCCGAGGATTCCAGCTTTACAAACAAGCTGTCATTTTTGAGAAAAACCCGGGCCGTGCGTCGGGCCACCACCGGATGGGCTATTTCGCCCCAAAGTTTCAGGATTTCTACTTCTCCAAACTTGGCGTGTAGTTGATAAACTTCCACCCAATCGCTGACTACTTCGTCCGCTTTGCGGGAATCAGCTTTGCGCCATTGACTGCGGCTCTCGAGATGGGGGTCGTAGTTTTTTATTTTTGGATTCATATGGATTCGTGAAAGGGCTTTTTTGTCTCAAGCCCATGTTCAAAGATAAACAATCGAGCGCAAACACAAGTGATTTTTTTGCCCCGGTGTCCCCGCTCACGGCCCACTGTAAAACGGCTTACTGCCTAAAAATTTTTTCTACATCCAGGCTAAAACCCTCGAGCACCCTTGAGTGTACCAGGCCAGTTTCCTGGGCTTCGGAAAAGAGCCGGTATTCTTTCTCGCGGGTTTCTTCATTTTCGCTCAATATTTCTATTTTCAGCCTTTTGGCTTTGGGATAGATTTCCCAGTATTCGCTTACCCCAAAATCGGCATAGAGGACCTTTTTCTCCTCGCGCAGTTTTTTATAATTGGCGGGCGAGATGACCTCCACCACCAGGTCGGGGGCCGTGTGAATCGCCTGCAAGCCCACCCCTTCTCTTTTGGATACAGAAATGAAAATGATGTCCGGCTCGAGGGCATTGGCTTCGTCTATTTTCACACTCACGGGGGCCACATACACATCGCCCAGATGGTGTTCATCTACAAAGGCATCCAAATACCTGGATGCTCTGACTACTATCTTTTGGTGAAGGGTGCTTGGATTGGGCATAACATAGAGTTGATTGGCGATGAGCTGCTTTTTACACTGCGTTTCGGGGAAGATACTTTCGTCTTGTAACTCGCTGAAAGTCCATTTTTTATCTTCAGGAAACTGGGCCAATACCCCCAGTATGTCTTCGTAGTTGTAGGCTGTTTTGATGGGATAATAAAGCGCGAAAGAAGCAGGCGGGCCTGGCTTAGGGGTGGTTTGAGGGGAGATTTCATCCTCAAGGGCATTCATTTCCAGCCCTAATTGCTGGGCCAGCAACTGAAACAAGGCAATTTGGCGGCTGTCTTCAATATGGAGCAGAAAAGTTTGCATACTATTTTTACTTATTTACCAAATTTACAATTTTTCGTGGCAGACCGTCTTTCTTTACCCAAAATTTGAGCGCCAAGGGGAATTAGAGAATGGCACATGGAAGGGTCAAGGGCTTGGCCCACCAATCAGTATCTACCCAATGTTTACTGTCCATTGTCCACTATTCTCTGCCCACTTAGTTAAATTCCGCCTTATTAATCTTGCCGATATTAATAATCTTATCTGCGTTCTGAATCTCGGTTTTGTGGCCATCCCCCACCGTGATATTGCCGCCCCCTGTATGGATGGTATTGCCTTTCAGCACATTGCTTTGAAGCATCATATCGCCCCCAATCTGGAGGCCTTGATTGAGGTAAGCGGCGGTGAGAGGCGAGGCAGCTTGGTAGGTTTCCTCGCGGCGGTCTAGTTTTTCGCGGATATGCTGGCGCAGTTCGTCCAGGTTCGGCACTTGCTTTTGGGCATAGACCACGTGCAGTTCTACTTCAAAGCTATCGTGGCTTTTACCCAGGGCGAAGGTATCAAGCGGGGCCGTTTCCAAGTCGGGATTAAAGCCCATTGTTTTGAGTTGCTGGAGGTCCTGGGCAAAGGCCGCACTGCAAAACGCGTGGTTGGGTTTCACCACTGGTTCTATGCGGGCCGTATTAATGACCTCCTCTCCGGCAATGTCTTTAAAAATGGGCAACTGCACCTGGCCCAGGTCATAGGTCAGGTAACGCTCGCTGATGTGCTGAGCAGAAGCCCGGTGGAGCGCAATCCGGATTTGGGGCTTGGCTTTGAAGGCATCATCAGCGGCAAAAGTGCTTTGGATTTGGTCAATGATTTGAAGGGCTTTTTGGGCCAGGCTCACCGGATTTTGGTCGGTGGCCAGCATACCGTCGCCCAAGACCTTGAAGCAGTGCTTTGTTTCGGGGAAGAGCGCGTGGCCGATGTCATACAAAGCCGTTTCCATTTTCAGAATCAGGCTGAGGTCGTGCTTGTTGGCGCTGTATTCCTTCAAATCGGCGAAAAGGATATACACACTTTGGGCATTGCGCTGGAGGTGCGTCTGGGTTTTGATAAGTTCGGGCATAAGTCAGTCAAGAATGTATGGATGAAATTTTTTATTTTTTTCAGGGAAGTGGGCAAATTGTATTCCACGATGGCCTGCCCCGGAAAAACTGCCGGAGGCTCATTTTTAGTTTACATAAAAAGAAATGACTCCGAATAGCGTATCAATGGGCATCTCCCCGCTGTTTAAGGGGCACAAGGGCCCAGTTGTCTGGCTTGAATATAAGATATTTTGACAAACAAATTGCCCACCCGCCTACTATTTTTTTGGACTCAGTAAGCAATTCGTTTGCAGATAAAAATGGGTTTTATTCGTTGCCATAAATCATCACTTTCCAGGAGCCATCGTCCCGGATATAACCTCGGTACATGCCGGCTGAGTTGAAGGGCATGGCGATATTGCCCTGTTGGTCTATGGCAATGAGGCCTCCTTCTCCCCCTATTTGTTTTAGTTTTTGATTGACCACCTCTTCGGTAGCGGCTTGCAGGCTCAGGCCTTTGTAGGCCATCAGCGCGGCCACATCATAGGCCACCACCTGCCGGATAAAGAATTCGCCATGCCCGGTACAGGACACGGCGCAGGTTTCGTTGCGGGCATAGGTTCCGGCTCCGATGATGGGCACATCCCCCACCCGGCCATAGCGTTTATTGGTCATCCCCCCCGTAGAGGTACCGGCGGCCAGGTTGCCGAATTGGTCGAGGGCCACGGCCCCGACGGTACCAAATTTATCATCATCGGGACGGGGGGCTAAGGGTGCCGCGCCTTTGTCCTGTGAGTCGGGAGCGGCTTTTTTCTCTTTTTCCTGTATTTTTTTGAGTTGCTGTTCGCGGGTATCGGTGCGGAAGTAGGCATTGTCCACCATTTCAAGTCCTCTTTCACGGGCAAATTTTTCGGCTCCGCCGCCAATCATCATCACGTGGGGAGAATGTTCCATTACCTGGCGCGCCAGCAAGATGGGGTTCTTAACCGTGGTAAGGCCTGCCACTGCGCCAGCCAGGCCCGTTTTGCCGTCCATAATGGCCGCATCCAGTTCAGCCCGCCCTTCATTGGTGAGCACGGCCCCCTTTCCGGCATTGAACAAAGGGGATTCTTCCAAAATCACGATGACCGCACTGATGGCATCAAGGCTGGTGCCGCCAGCCTTCAATACTTTATAGCCCGCCTGAAGGGCTTCGGAAAGTTTGTCGCGGTATTGCTTTTCAAGTGCCGGGCTCATGTTTTCTTTCAAAATCATGCCCGCGCCACCGTGGATAGCCAGGGCAATTTTGCCAGTTTGTGCAAGGGCGGGCGTTACTGCCAGCAAGACCGGGAGGGCCAGAAATAAAATTAATTTTTGCATCAATAAACCCATTAATAATTGTACAATTCCGGGCAATATAAACTAATCCAGCCACATTTTAAGCAGACGGCTAAATTTTTCTTTCATCTCCTTGCGATGGACAATAAAATCGAGGAAGCCGTGCTCTAGCAAGTACTCTGCCGTTTGAAAGCCTCGGGGCAGGTCTTTGCCAATGGTTTCGCGGATGACCCTGGGCCCGGCAAAACCGATAAGGGCTTTGGGTTCGGCCACATTCACATCCCCCAGCATCGCATAAGAGGCCGAAACGCCGCCTGTGGTGGGGTCAGTCAGCAAAGAAATATAGGGCAGCCGGGCTTCGGCCAGGAGAGCCAGTTTGGCCGAGGTTTTGGCCATTTGCATCAGGGAAAAACCGGCTTCCTGCATACGGGCCCCACCCGAGCGCGAAATCATCAGAAAAGGGCTGCGTTGATGGAGGGCATGGGCAATGGCACGGGCAATTTTTTCGCCTACTACCGACCCCATTGAGCCCCCGATAAACCCAAAATCCATACAAGCAATTGTAATGGGCAGTTCATTCATTGTCCCATAGGCACTACGAACCGCATCCGTGAGGCCCGTCTTTTTCTGGCTGGCCCGGATGCGTTGGGTATAGGCAGCCGAATCCACAAACTGCAGGGGGTCGTCGGCCTCGAGGTGAGGGTCTAGTTCAGTAAACTGGTTTTGGTCAAACAAAATCTCAAAATACTCGCGGGAGCCAATGCGCTCGTGGTGGTCGCAACTGGAGCAGGTATAGGCATTTTGGCGGTGTTCGCGGCTGGGCATCACATTTTTACACTCCGGGCACTTGTACCAAAGGCCGTCAGGCGTTTCTTTTTTATTTTCGGTGGGCGTTACAATGCCTTTTTCTTTACGGTTAAACCAGGCCATAATGAATCATAAATAAATGAAAGAGTGCATCAAAAAAATTGTGTATCTGGGCCGCAGGCTAAGCGTCTGCCAGAAAAATGTATGCTTCAGGAAAAAAAACCGGACTTTAGAAAAAGTCCGGAGAAAGCCCAGGCAAAAACCAGGAGTTAGGCAACCGTAATCTCAGGGCTGAGGTACACATCCTGGATGGCTTGCAAGATTTCTACCCCTTCGGCCATGGGTCTTTGGAAAGCCTTGCGGCCCGAAATCAGCCCCATGCCGCCGGCGCGTTTGTTGATAACGGCGGTACGGACAGCATCGGCCAGGTCGGAAGCCCCAGTAGAAGCCCCCCCCCGAATTGATAAGGCCGGCCCGGCCCATGTAGCAGTTCAGTACCTGGTAGCGGCACAAATCAATGGGATGTTCCGAGGTCAGTTCAGTATAAATGCGTTCATCCAGTTTGCCATAGCTTGAGCCGCCTGTATTGAGGGCTTTGAAGCCGCCGTTGTTTTCGGGCAGTTTTTGCTTGATGATGTCGGCCTGAATGGTAACCCCGAGGTGATTGGCCTGGCCGGTCAGGTCCGCCGAAACGTGATAATCCACGCCCTCTTTTTTGAAGGCCGGGTTACGGGTATAGCACCAGAGGATGGTGGCCAGGCCCAGTTCGTGGGCTTCTTCAAATGCCTGGGCAACTTCAATGATTTGGCGGGCCGATTCGTCCGAGCCAAAATAAATGGTGGCCCCTACGGCTACCGCGCCCAGGTTCCAGGCTTCCTGCACCGAGCCAAACATAATCTGGTCAAATTTATTGGGATAAGTCATCAGTTCATTGTGGTTGATTTTGACAATGAACGGAATTCTATGGGCATATTTACGCGACATCATGGCCAGGTTGCCAAAAGTAGTGGCGACTCCATTGCATCCGCCCTCGATGGCCAGTTGGATGATGTTTTCCGGGTCAAAATAAATGGGGTTTTTGGCAAACGAAGCCCCTCCCGAGTGTTCTATGCCCTGGTCAATGGGCAAAATAGACACATAACCTGTATTGGCCAGTCGTCCCGAGCCCATCAATTGAGCCAGGCTCCGCAATACCTGGGGGTTGCGGTTGGAGGGAACAAAAATTTGGTCAATAAAAGCAGGGTTAGGCAGGTGCAAGTGGTCTTTGGCGACCGTTTGGCATTGATGGTTGAGTAAATTTTCGGCATCCTCACCAAGCCATTCAATAATTTTGTCGTAAGCCATAATTTTTTGCTTTTAGGAAGTAATATACTGGCAAAGATATAGCAAAGAGTTGAAAGCCTGAAAGATTCGCGCTTAGTTCGTCCTGGGGCAGTGCTTATCTATTGGTTTTTGCGTATTTTTGGTAAAAATCTGTTTTTGGGCTGCAACCCTACACCAAAATTAAAAATGATTCATTCACTTCTCAAAAAAAGATATTGCGGCAGGCAGTTGGGTGCTATTGGTATCGCTCCCGCTAAGCCTGGCCATTGCCCAGGCGGCAGGTTTTTCACCAGCGGCGGGGCTTGCTCACGCTGGTCATTGGGGCAGTTATTGGCTTTCTGCCGGGGGCTTCGCCATTGAGTATCAAAGCGCCCAGTGTAGCCCTCATTTTGATATTGCTGTCTGCCATTTCTCAGCTAAGCCCTTATCCCAGCACGGGCCTACGCTATTTACTGGCCACCCTGGTGTTGGCGGGGGTATTGCAGGTTTTTTCTGCCCTGTTGCGTTTGCATCTTTTCTATCGGCTCATTCCGGATGTAGTGGTCTATGGCCTGATAACCGGGCTGAGCGGGCAGGTTTTTTTGCAACAATGCTTTGGGCTGGTGGCGATGCCTGTGCCTAGTCAGGCCTGGTGGTATTGGTTTCCTGATTTGTTGTTGAGTTTTGTATATGCGGATGGGCAGTCTTTTGCCCTTGGGGCGGGTTTGGTTTTGTTCTTGTTTCTGCCAGTGCTCTTGGGGCAGCAATTTCCGCAGAATCTTCCCGGAATATTTTGGGTGTTTTTGATTGGCCTGGGCCTTGGCATCTACTTGATGCAAAATGAGACCGGTTTACCCACAGTAGCTTATGCCCCGGAAGGAGGTATATACTGGCTTTTCCCTGATTTTTCGGTGGTTTTTTCCTGGCTTTCTTGGGAATATGCCTGCTTAATTGCCCTGCTGGGCACACTCGAGAGCCAAATTAATACCCAGGCGGTGGAAGTGCTTGACCCACAGCGCCGCAAATCGCGTCCTAATCTCGAGATATTTGGCCAGGGCTTGGGCAATATTGTGGCCGGATGCCTGGGGGCCTTGCCGCTATCTACCTCTATTGAAGTAAGCCTGGCCAATATCAATCAGCAAGCCCAAAGCCCCTGGGCGGCTCGTTTTCAGGCTTTGTTGGGGCTGGCTTTGTTTTTGACTGCCAGTTGGTGGCTGCCCTACTTGCCCACTTTGGTCTTATCGGCCATTTTGCTCTATGTGCTTTATCGGCTCAACTCGCCCCAACTTTACCAAAGCCTGCGCGAAATAGGGCCTGACCAGTGGTTCATCTTTTTGGCCAGCCTGGGGCTTACTTTGCTATTTGGCCCTTGGGCGGGTCTCGGGGGTGGTTTTTTGCTGGCTTTTGGGGTGTTTGTATTTCTGGGCTGCCCCTGGGGGGCTTTGCTCTATGCCCCGCTCGAGATTAATCAAAAAGGAAAAGGAAAACGCGGATTTTTTTACGAGGGGCCGCTTTAGGGGCCAATTACTTCTGGGTGCAAAAGCAGTTGCAAAAATTACTAGAACAAGACCGCATCATCATTGACCTAAGCGAATGTAAACTGGTAGAACATGGGTTTTTGGAGCAAATCTATCATTTTGCCTACTGGAACAAACTCAATGATGGCCGAATGGAGATTCAGGGCCTCAAAAATCACCGCCCACTTTCCCGCCATCCACTCAGTACCCTGCGACTGCCTCCCCGCCCCACATCCAAACAGAAGAAGCCCTTTCTGGAACTCAATGAACGTCAACTGGATATTCAGGCCATTGCCGCTGTCAATAATGCCCGCCTTGAAACCCACCTGACTTACGACGGGGTAGTCTTGCAAGGTTTTCATTTTGCGCAGGGCTATGAAATTCGCTATCGCGAAAACAAGTTTATGAAATTTCACGGTAGCAATACCCTTGAGTTTTCCGATGTTTTTCTTTCCAAAGGCCTTAGAATGGGGGAGCAAAACCGCAAGGTCTCCGTGTTTTTGGTAACCGTGATGGACCAGGCCCTGCCCGATTTTAAGCTTAGCCCCGAAAACCTTGTTGATAAAGTCTGGCAATCGGTAGGCTATGAAGACATTGATTTTGAAGGGCATCCCGATTTTTCGGAGCGATTCAAGCTCATGGGGGAAGCCAAAGAAGCCATTCGATACCTTTTTCAAGCGGGGCTGGTGGCTAAGTTGGAAGCCGATGCGCCGCCCAACCTGCAAATAGAAGCCTGCCAAAACCGCCTGATTTTTCACCAAAACCCTCAACTGCTCAGCCGTGTGGAGATAGAAGACCAGCTTTTGTTTATCGAGGATTTTTTGGATTTGGTTCAGGCAAAAGAGACCCTGGACGATGTAGTGATAAGATATGAATAAGCCTTGGCAGAAAAATCTGTTCAGAATTACTATATATGCCCGCAATAGGGAAATTTCTAAAACAGTTGCCCCGATTTCTGAGCAAAACAAATAAAGATAAAAAATCGCGGAATATTGCCCGAAAGCAATCCCAGGTTTTCTGACCAGCCTCCAAAGCCCGGGCCAGCTCAAAAGACCAGCTTGTCAGGCAAACAGCGCACATTCTTTGGGAAAATGGGTGAAAAATTGGGCATTCCAAGCTTTCCTTATTACTTTTGAAATTCGATAGGATAAAAACGCTATGTTTTCGTCTTTCGGCAGTACAAGAACAAAAACCTTTTCTGACATTCGATATGCGTGCTATTCTAATTTTGCTGTGCGGGCTGAGTGGGGGATTGCCTGCACTGGCCCAAACCAAACGCCCGGTTACCATTGACGACATCTGGAAAACCAATCAGTTTCGGGTAGAGACCCTGCGTGGTGTCAACTGGACCAAAGACGGACGATACTACACTTCTCAAAACGACCGCTACATCATCAAATATGACCTCAACACCGGGCGGGAGGTTGACACCCTCTATGGCAAGGGGCTAAGCAATGCTGAGTATATTGCTTTTGACGAATACACTTTCAGCCCTCAGGAAAATAAAATCCTGCTGGCCAATGAGGTGGAAGGCATTTATCGCCGTTCCAGCAAAGCGTATTACTATGTCTATGACCTCTCTACGGGCCAGCTCAAGGCCCTGGATGCCGGCGGCAAGCAATCGTATGCTACTTTTTCGCCGGATGGCAGTAAAGTTGCCTTCGTGAGGCAAAACAACCTGTATCTGAGCGACCTCAAAACCGGACAGACCCAGGCCCTGACCCAGGATGGAAAGCCCAATGAGCGCATCCACGGGAGTGCCGATTGGGTTTATGAAGAAGAATTTTTCTTTTGCCCAAGCCTTTTTCTGGTCGCCCGACGCAAAAAATTGCTTATTATACTTTTGATGAAAGCCAGGTAAAAGAATTTGTGATGCAATACTGGGACGGACCCCAGGCCGCCTATCCTACCGAATATCGCTTTAAGTATCCCAAAGCCGGGGAAGATAATTCACGCATTGCCATTTCGGTCTATCACTTGGATAAAAACCAAACCGTGAAAATGGACATTGGCGCAGAGGCAGATATTTATATCCCCCGCATACAATGGACCCAAAATCCGGATTTGCTTTCCATCCGGCGAATGAATCGCCTCCAAAACAGACTGGAAATCCTGCACGCCCAGGCCCAAAACGGCCAGAGCCAGGTAATCCTGGCCGAAAACGATGCCGCCTACGTGGATTTGGATTATACCGATGACCTCACTTATCTACAGGATGGTAAGCATTTTCTTCATTCCAGCGAGCGTAGCGGCTACAAGCACCTCTATCTTTTCGATATGAAGGGGCAATTGCTTACCACGCTCACAGCGGGCAACTGGGAAGTGGCCCAGATACACGGCATTGACGAAAAAAATCAATTGGTATATTTTTCTTCTACTGAGGTATCGCCCCTGGAAAGGCATCTGTACCGGGTTTCGCTCAAAGGCAAAGACAAGACCCGCTTAAGCACCTCCACAGGCACGCATCGCCCTAGTTTTAGCCCCGATTTCCGGTATTACCTTGATTATTTCAGTCATACGACCCTCCCCAACCGGGTGAGCCTGCACGAAGCCCGCAGTGGTAAGGAGATCAAGGTGTTGGTGGAGAATCAGGCCCTGCTTAGCAAAATGAATGAGTTTCAGATACAGGCACCCGAGTTTTTCACTTTTTCTACCGAAGACGGCACTTCCCTCAATGGCTGGATGATAAAACCGGCTGACTTTGACCCCGCCAAACGCTATCCAGTGCTGATGTATGTTTATGGGGGGCCGGGTTCACAAACAGTTACGAATGCCTGGGGGGGCTCCCGCTTTTTATGGCATCAGGTCATGGCCGCCAAAGGCTATTTGGTGGTATCGGTCGATAACCGGGGCACGGGCGCAAGGGGCAGTGCCTTCAAAAAATCACCTACGCCCAATTGGGCAAATACGAAACCCAGGACCAGGTGTCGGCGGCTCGCTACCTTGCAACGCTGCCTTTTGTAGATGCCCGCCGGATTGGGATTTGGGGCTGGAGCTACGGCGGATATATGTCGTCCTTGGGCATCAGCCTGGGAGCAGACGTGTTTAAAACGGCTGTGGCCGTGGCCCCGGTTACTACCTGGAGGTTTTATGACACCATTTACACCGAAAGATATTTAAAACGGCCTCAGGACAATCCGGAGGGCTATGACCAATATTCGCCTATAACGCACGCAGGCAAGGTAAAAGGCAATTATTTGCTGATTCACGGCACGGCCGACGACAATGTCCATTTCCAAAATGCCGTAGAATGGCAAAATGCCTTGATAAAAGCCGGAGTGCAATTTGAATCTTTTTATTATCCCAACCGCAATCATGGGATTTATGGTGGAAATACCAGTTGGTATCTTTTTACACAAATTACCCGATTTTTAGAAAATAATCTTTGATTTTAAAACTGAGAACAACATAAGCAAAAGAAATGGATACTAATTTGTGTTAAATTAGGATTGGTTTTGATTGCTTATGGGTAAAGATGAATAGGTGGGCTTCTTTTGGTCAGCGCAAGCAATATTTTTTGGCAGATAATTCGGCCCTAAAGCTGAATTTGGCCCAGCAACAAAGGCGAAAAGCCTTGTTGCCCCTACTCACTTGGGTGATTTTAGGGGCTTTGCTCATTGTGCTTTTTCTGAATTGGTGTTTGTTTGGTTTGCTTATTCGCTTTTGGGTTGGGTTGGGGGCTTTGCCTTTCCTGGTCTTGAGCTTGTGGCTATACGCCCGGGGCTATGACCGTTCCGGTGCTATTTTGCTTAACCTGGTAGTATCATCCACTATCCTGTTGGCCAACTGATGCATAAGTTTGAATATACTGGCCCAGTCCATTTTTTGAATATACCACTGCCCGTATTCTGCTCATGGGGGGAGCCATTCTTCCGGTGGTATTGCTCGACATCCAGAGGGAGTTTCGCTGGCTATTGGTCTGCTTGCTTTTCAACCTGGCCTGCGTGTTGGGCTACGATGCCCTGCACAATGCATTTGGGGTGGGGTTTTATCAGAGAGGGCCGGGCGAGCCTTCTTATCTTTATTTGCAGAGCACAATTGTGTTGCTCTGGGTCATTCTGGTTATTGCCTTTGCGTTTCTCAAAATTCTCAATGGTCAATACGAATCCCAACTCACCCAGGCCGTAGAGGAGCTTAAGCAAAAACAAGATGAAATCAAGGCCCAAAACGAAGCCCTGTTGCGCCAATCTGCGCATGTCCAGCAGATTAACCAAAGCCTGGCCGCCCGCGAACAACAAACCCGCCAACTCAATTTAAGCCTCGAGGAGAAAGTGGCTTTTCATAACCAGGCCCTCAAGCAAATCAACAGCGAATTGGATATGTTTCTTTACCGCTCTTCTCACGATTTGCGCCGTCCCCTCACCACCCTTATGGGCCTGGCCGAGGTGGCACGATCCACTTTATCGGAGGAGTTGGCCAAAGAACTCTTTGAAAAAGTAGATTTTACTGCCCGGCAAATGGACCGGATGCTGACCAAGTTGCGGATGGTGAGCGACATCAACAGCGACCTGAAAATGGATTATATTGCCCTGCGCAAAATTATGCGCTATACCCATAAAAGGTTTCAGGGCGAGCTGGAAAGCTTAAGCATTGATTTTAGAGTCAAATATGAGCCTTCGGTCTCGATATGGTCTAATGATACTTTGCTCAACGCCATTTTCTCCAATCTGATGGAAAATTCCATTCAGTTTAGTCGCCAGCGCGACCCCTATATCGAGGTTGATATTCGCCAAGACCAAGAAAATCTTATTATTTTCTTTCGCGACAATGGCCAGGGCGTAGAGCCACAATATCATCCCCGCCTTTTTGATATGTATTTTCGGGCCAATGAGCAAGCCAAAGGCAATGGACTGGGGCTTTATGTAGTCCGAAAAGCCGTGGAAAAGCTCCAGGGCGAGGTAAGCCTGCGCAGCCACTATGGGCAATGGACAGAAGTAAAAGTGAAAATTCCCTTTATTTATCCCCAGGATACCGAAGCCAATTCCGAATCATTTGCCCTCCCGAAGGAGTCATAACCGATTCCGGGTGAAACTGCAATCCCCGGATGTCAAAATGCTTGTGCTTCAAGGCCATGACCCGCCCATTCTCATTCAAGGCCGTAATGCTCAATTGTGCCGGAAAACCCTCGGCTTCCACTGCCCACGAGTGGTAAAGGCCAATGCTGGGAGAGGGAGGCAGGCCTTGCCAGAGATAATCGGGCTGGCCGAGGTGCAGGGTTTGCGCCTGTCCGTGAAATACCTGCGCCAGATTTACAAGTCGTCCGCCAAAGGCTTCGGCCAGGGCCTGATGCCCCAGGCATATCCCCAAAATGCTCTTACGCCCGGCCCAGACCTTTATCACTTCCAACATCTTACCTGCCTCAGAAGGAATGCCCGGCCCCGGGCTCAGCACGATTTTATCAAAACTGATAATGCCTCAACCTCCACCTGGTCATTGGCCACCACCACCACCTCGGGCCGATGCAGCGGGTCGGCTTCTTCCAGCAGGCGGGCCAGGTTGTGGGTAAATGAATCATAATTATCGAGCAATAATATTTTCATATTTTTGTGCCAAATTCCTGATGAGCATTGAACGCATTACTCCCGCTTTCTGCCACGGCCCGGGCGGCATTTCAAAGAATGGACGCGCTAGGCCAGCAAAGACGGCCTTTTTGGTTTATGATTGATTTTTTGGCCCGCAGTCCGGTCGTTTTGACCGAAAAAGAACTGCCCGGTGCCGGCGTATGTTTTGCCTATCCTTCCCGCTCCTTCCTGCCCCAATCTCTGCCTTTGCCCCAAAGCCGGCCCCAGTTTCAAAAATTCCCGGTAGATTTTGCTACTTATCAAACGGCTTTTGAGGAAGTGAAGCGGCAAATTTATCTTGGAAATACCTATTTGCTCAACCTTTCTTTTGCTACACGCCTCCAAACCAATCTGAGCCTGGGCGAAATCTTTGCCCAAAGCCAAGCCCCCTTTCGACTTTGGATACAGCATCGGTTTGTCTGTTTCTCGCCCGAAAAATTTGTGCGTATTCAAGACGGCGAAATCGCCTCTTTTCCCATGAAAGGCACCATCGACGCGGCCTTGCCCCAGGCCGAAACCCTGGTTTTGGAAAACCCCAAAGAAAAGGCCGAACACTATACCATCACCGACCTGATTCGCAATGACTTGAACCAGGTGGCCCACCACGTGGAAGTAAGCCGCTTTCGCTATCTGGACCGGGTGCAGGCCTACGACCGCCAACTGCTTCAGGTCAGTTCGGCCATTCGCGGGCAGTTGACCCCCGGGTATCAAAGCCAGCTAGGACAATTGCTGGCCCGGCTGCTGCCCGCCGGTTCTATCACGGGCGCACCCAAGCGCAAAACCCTCGACATCATTTTGGCCGTCGAGAACTACAACCGGGGCTACTATACTGGCATCACGGGCTGGTTTGACGGACAAAACCTGGAAAGTGCCGTCATGATTCGCTTTATTGAGCAAATCGGTGATACGCTCTATTTCAAAAGCGGGGGGGGGATTACTTACCAAAGCGAAGCCGAAGCCGAATACCAGGAAATGATAGACAAGGTCTATTTGCCCTTTTTGCCCGAAACCAGCTCAGACGAAGGAAGGCCGGCTTAGCATATTTTGTCGGGCGGGCGATTGCTTTTCTGGCACAAAGTACTTAATTTGGCCGTCAAATAATTACAAAATACTGACTATGAATGATTTAAGTGCTAAACAAAAAGCGGCCACTTCGCTGGGCATGGCGTTTACCTGGGTTTTTTTGGCCTATGCCCTGGCTATCGGGGCGGGCCTGCTGACCGAATGGGCCCTGCGCGAGCAAGACATCTTATGGCGGTTTTTTGTGGCTGATAGCGTAGCCACGGTAGTGATTTTTATATTTAGCTTTTTATTTAAAAATTCCAGCTTTTATGACCCTTACTGGAGTGTGATTCCGATAGTGCTGGCGCTGGGGTTCATCTATTTTGCCGTGCCAGAGGTCGATGCGCTGCGCCAGGGGGTGGTGCTGGCACTGGTGGCGGCCTGGGGCCTGCGTCTGACCTACAATTGGGCCAGAAGCTGGCAAGGCCTGCATCACGAAGACTGGCGATACGTTGATTTTCAACAAAAAACGGGTTCCTGGTATTGGCTGGTGAGCTTCTCCGGGATTCATTATTTCCCGACGGTGATGGTGTTCTTGGGTTGTTTGCCCTTGCTCTCGTCGCTGACCCAAAACACCCTGCCTTTTGGCTGGATAGATGCACTGGCGGCCCTGGTTACGGCCCTGGCCATTGCCATTGAGGGCATTGCCGACAATCAGCTGCGCCGCTTCCGGCTTTCCAAACCGCCTCAGGGGGCTATTCTCAACACAGGGCTTTGGGCCTATTCGCGCCATCCGAATTATTTTGGCGAAATGCTCTTTTGGTGGGGTATTTTTTTCTTTGCCCTGGCCGAAGGCACACATACCTGGTGGACGGTGTGGGCAGCGCTATCCATCACCTTGCTCTTCATTTTCTATAGTGTGCCCGCCCTGGATGCCCGCAGCAAAGCCCGCCGCCCTGAGTTTGCGGCCCATTGCCGCCGGGTTTCGGCAGTGATACCCTGGTTTCCCAAGAAATCCTGAACCAGAGAAGCCAGGGCTTCTGGGTGGATGAAAGAAGAAAATGGGGCTTTTCTCGAGGGGCAATGATTGCTTGAAGCAGAGAAGCTTCATTTTTTTGGACAGGTGGCCATAAAAACGTAATTTTGGCCAGGGTGAAGCCTAGCCTCACCCGGTTTGTAGTTCTTTACCCAGATGCCCCAAAGGCAGACAGCAGCATGAAAAACTTTGGCAAGTTTGTACTCTTTATTATCAGTCTCTTTGTCAATCGGGAGCGTTTTACGGTCTATGTGCGGCTGGTCATTGACGAATGCGTGCTCATTGGCACCAATTCGGTTTTCATTGTAGTCATAGTTTCTACCTTCATCGGGGCAGTAAGTGCCGTTCAGACGGCCTACAACCTTATCAGTCCGCTTATTCCAAAATACGTGATTGGGCAGGTAGTCCGCGATATGACCGTGCTGGAACTGGCCCCTACCGTTACCTGCATCGTACTGGCAGGCAAAGTAGGCTCTAATATTGCCGGGCAACTGGGCACTATGCGCATCACGGAGCAAATAGATGCCCTGGAAGTAATGGGCATCAATTCTATTTCTTACCTGGTTTTGCCCAAGATTTTGGGCGCACTTATCACCATTCCAATGTTGGTGGCCCTGGCCGGCTTTTTGTCCATTTTTGGGGGCTTTTTTGGCGGGTACCCTCACGGGCATTATGACCGAACAGGAATATGTGCGGGGCATTCGGGTAGATTTTCGGGCCTTTAATGTCAGTTTTGCCCTTATCAAATCATTTGCTTTTGCTTTTCTGATATCCTCCATTTCGGCCTTCAAAGGCTACTATACCCGGGGCGGCGCCTTAGAGGTGGGCCAATCCAGCACGCAGGCCGTTACCAGTGCCACCATCGCCATTCTTTGCGCCGATTTTATCCTGGCCCAATTGTTTTTGGGCTGAAAGTGCTTGTTTTGCCCTTGAATAGGGTTTTCAAAAGCTAAAACTGGGATTAATCAAAAAGTATCCGGGCAGTAAAGATGTTTGGAATACACTGGTGGAGAAATCATTTACCTCCAACTGAATAAAATTTCGGTATTGAGGAGGTTGCGAAACACAGCTTCCAGTTCAAATTTTGCTTTTGGGGGCAAAAACAGTAGCATTTATTTAAAATATTTCACGCCATCACATTTTACCCATTGCCCCGCTTTGGCTGAACAACTACGTTTTCCTGGGCAGCCGATAGTCTTACCGTTTTCAAGCTTCGTTTCAACATAACAAGCAAAAGATGTTGATGTCGATATCGAAAAGAGCAAAAAAAGTGCGGTGGATTTCAAAGCGTTTTTCATAAAGATGAGAGAGTTTAGTTGATAGAATATTAATTGATGCATTCATTGCATTATAACTACTGAACAAGCCAGACCCATTGATGATTTTCTTTTGCGCCATTTACCAAGGCTTGCATCCCTGTAATAAATGTCATTATTTGAAAATTTGTCAACTGTAAAACCAAAACCAATTGATGGATCTAAGGGTTCAATTAACTCAAAAGACACGACAAAATCATCATTAACCAGATATCATAATCGGTTACATCAATAGTGAACTCTTTTTGTTTGTTAATAATTCTAAATATTATATCCTTTTCTATTATTAATTTATCCGGTAAATCGTTGGCTAAGGAATAAAATTTCATTCGCATGACTCGGCTTTCATATTCGTTGAGTCCTATTTCAAGGGAAACGGACTTTAGAAGAAAGGGCCCCTTTTGCTTAACATCTATTTTCCTGGCGATTTCCAGACCTAAGTTTGAATTATTTGTAAAGAATACGAAGAACTTTGGAAGGACAGGCTTAGTTTTGTTTTCATAAGAATAGGCTTGCATGTTAATTTTATCTCCTAATACCTTGATTTCCTTCAAAACCAGCGGCTTCTCTTCTAAAAAAATCTTATTTTGATTTTTATTCAATGTTTCTAAAAAAACAGGGAGGGGCAGATTTAATCTTTTATAGCCAAGATGCGATATCAATATTGTATCTTTTTCCGAGAAATGCGTCAATTCCAGTTTAAATCGTCCTTTTTCATCGCTAACCGTTCCAACATTTGCCTTCGGAACTCCAATACTTACATAAGGAAGGGGCTGGTTGTTCTTATCAAGTACGATAGCCTCCACCTTCAAGCTATCTTGAGCTTTAATCTGATATTGAAGGGGTATAACTGTAAAAATTAGTAGAATGTATTTCATGGCAGACTATATTTTTCAATTATGGCTTCACCGCCAACAAATAATGTTTCACTTTCCGCATCAATAAACAATGATTCATACCATTGTTTTTTATCCAGTTTGATAATTTTGGTGGCTTGTATTTTATTTCGGTCAATATTTACCTCACACTCAATCACTACATCTGAGAACCATTCTTCTTTTGAATTCATATAAGTAATTAGTAAGTAAAGTTTTCCAGAAGTATAATAAATATCTGGGATTAGAACCAAAGCTGTGGATGGATTTTTTTCAATATCCTTTTCATAATAGCGAAGCACGGGGTTGAATAATGCCAAATCCCCGAGGTCTTTCTCACTCAATTGCTCTCCTTCATCCGAATAAATCTCAATGATAGGTCTATTTTCGGCATACACACTCATCATTTTGCCCTTTGAAAGCCTTATTAGATGTCTATCGGCATTTTTTAATCGCTTATCCGCCTTTTTTCCAAAGAAACTTTTAGTTCCTTTTACCTCATTCCAAATCATGAATGGCTTTTCTTTGTAATTTTCGTTATCATTAAAAGTTGCTATCCCCGCATCAAACACAAAAAAATCCCCAATCCCCCAATGGTCTGAACGATGATTTTTAAGAAACTTACCATTTTTATCAAACAGCATTATCTTTCCTGCCGAAACATCAGCAACATAAATTACTTCATTAAAACAAGCAATTCTAACTGAGCCAGTGGCCTCATATTCCGCACCACCACTTTCCATGAATGAAAATTTATAATTTAAATCTTCATCAGTGCAAAAAATCTTGTTAATATCGCTGTCTAAAAGATAGAAAGAGCCATCTATTTTCTCTATATCATCAATTCCTTGGAAATATATATTTTTCCCTAGATCGGATTTGGAAGCTATTTTTACCGCCTCTGCTTCAACTAATTTGGTCTCAACTTCCTCATGACTGCAGGAAAATAATGCTGATATCGCAAAGTAGATAAATAGCCTGCTTTTCATCTTGAAACGAAGAAAAAGATATTTTAACTTTTTAATCAAAAATATGATATTTTTTGCCATCACATTTCACCCATTTACCCTGTCTTGAATCGCATGTACGGGTGCCTGAGCAGGCTACAACATAAAAGCTGCCATCACGTGCTATCGTATGTGTACTTACAAAACATCAGAAGAAGTTGACATAGATAAAAACAGGAACAATATGAAAAACGAAGACTTAAAAAAATTTTTCATGACAGTATGTAATGGAGATTCAACCAAAAAACTATGTCACAAAAGTATTTTTAAGACCTAAATTTCTCAAAAATTTCTCAAAAATTTCTCAAAAATTTCTCAAAAATTTCATTTTTTCAATAAATTATGTAAATATTTTCATTTTTTCTATTTTTTAGTGTTAAATTAGGCCAATGAAGGATTCTATTTTTTACAGTCAAAAGCAATGTTCAAAGCCAGGAGATATCTTTTGATGGCGTTTTCAAAAGCTAAAACTGGCATTAATCAAAAAGTATCGGGGCAACAAAGATGTTTGGAATACACTGGTGGAGAAATCATTTACCTCCAGCTGAATAAAATTATCGGTATTGAGGAGGTTGCGAAACACAGCTTCCAGCTCAAATTTTGCTTTTGGGGGCAAAAACAATAGCTGCACATCCAAAAATAACAAAGACTGCCGCCCATTAGAAAGATTCGGCACAAAATAGGCCGCCGAAACGGTAATGGGGACATTCTTTATGGCAGAAAAAAGTAATTCAAAAGTATTGGTCAGGGATGAAAAACGGAAACTTTCGCCTTCTTTGCTCCTCGATTGCGAAGTCAGAAAAGAAAAGGCATTATTGAAATTGACCGGAATGTCGAAAGCCGTTCGAACGCTAAAATCACTGCTAAATGTATTGGCCCGGTTGGTGCGTAGCTCCGAATCGTTCAATACATTGTTGTACTGCGCGATGCTGTAATTCAAATCTAACTCCATATTGGCCGATAAGAAGGAAACCAGCTTTTCGGCAGAAAGAAACAGGCTTGTATTCGTCTGATTTTGAGGTAGAAAAAAGAAGTTGGTTTGGGTAAGATTGGGCCCTATCGTAAGATTAGAAAGGAAGCCCCCTTCAGAGTACTGGAAAGAAAGCCCGGCCTGAGAATAAAATTGATTGTAAAGGTCGGCATATTTATAAGAGAGGTCGGATGAAAATAAGTTTTGCAGCAAGAGGCGGGGCGTATTGTTCACCAGGTTTCGGTTATTGAGTAAAATAGGCTGGCGGAAACTATAATTTTCTGCATTGGCCAGCCGGGTGTAGCTGGTATTCAAGCCCACACTGGCATTTTGCCCCAGTTTATACCGAATGGCCAGGGCCGGTTCCAGGAAAAAATCTGTTTGGTGCTGGGCGGAATCGGTGCTTATTTCCCTAAGGTCTTGTCGGAATAGCCGCAGGTTGTAAGCGGGAGTCAACTGCCAGCGGCCCCGGGAAAAAAGGTAAGAGGCAGTGTTATACAAGGAGCTAATTTGATAATCAAAGTCATTTTCTGCTTCAGAAACAAGCGTATCGGTATTTGTTTCCCGGCTTTGAAGCCTGCTTTCCAATGCCAAATGCTTGTTTTGTATTCCCAAAGTAAAAACATAGCGGTCTCGTTTGTTTGCCCCCAAAAAGGTGCTCTCGCCCGCCCAGATAGTTTTTTGATTATCAACCGACTGCCTGTCCTGCTCAAAGCGGGACAAATCGAGGGCCGAGGGGCTTATGCTTAAATCTTGTTGAATCTGGTGCTGGCTATGCGTGAAAAAACCTTGGATGGCCTGGCGGGCCGATAGTTTTTTGGTAAAGACCAGTTTTTGTTTTTGAAAAAACGCCTCACTTTGGGCGATGCTTTGCAAGGTGTTTTGCTGATTGACCAGCACCGTAGCAGGAAAAGAAATAATTTCACGAAAAATCCGGCCCTCATATTCCAGCAGAGCGGTCGGGCTGGTGTTCCATTTCAGTTCTACATCTCCCCGGTATAATGCTGGTTCCTTGGTCTGGGTTTGTCTATCGGAGGTGCTAAGGGTCTGATTGCCAATGATGTTGTCAAAAGCCGATAGCTGCTCGGCCTCTAAAACATCCTGATAATAATAAAGATTGGTCTTTAGCGAAATGTTTTTACTGGGTTTGAAAGCGATGTTTGCATTTCCAAACCAACTCCGATTAAAGACACTGCGTTCAGGGTCAATCACCGTATTTATACTTTGGGGAATGACTTTTTTTGCATAAAACTCTTCCTCTCGGTCATCCTCAATACTTGTGCCCTCAGAGTAATAATCAAAAGGAGATAAATTGGCCCCGAAGTTATTGAAGGATAAGGTGTAAAATGATTTAAGCGCACTAGTGATGCCCAGTAAAGTGCTGTTAAGATTAAAAAGCGGGGCTGGTTCGTTGGTCAGTCCGCTTCCGGCATCTACATTGCCCGAAAAATCGAATTTGCCCTTTTTCAATTTTAGATTCAGGGCTACCTTGCCCCCGGCTTCTATGCCTTTGAGTAGCTGATTTTCGGAATAGTTATCAATGGCTTCTATCTGTTCCACCATGCGCACATTGATATTTCGGGTGCCAATGGTGTAGCTATAATCAAATAAATTGACCCCATCCAGCATGACCGTCTCGACCGCCTTGCCCTTGTATTTGATTTGGCCCGTTTTGGGATTGACATCTACCCCGGGTAGTTTTTTGATGATTTCTTCAATCTTTCTTTCGGTCCCATCCGAAAAAGCAGCGACCTCGTAGGTAGTGGTGTCTTCCTTTACCTCCACCGGAGCTGGGGGGGCTAGCTATCACAATTTCCTCTAGATTTTTACGGCCTCAGTGAGCACAAAATTAACTGTATAGGTTTTGGTGTTTTCGGCCTTAGTAATAAGCTCAAAGCGAGGCACATAGCCCAGGGCATTTACTTCCACGACGAGGCTGTCGGGATAGCTTTTTTGAGTGTAATGCTATAAAAGCCTTTTGCGCAATCGTAAACTCCTGAATCGCGCGGGTATTGGCCCCACTTTTAATCAGGATATTGGCAATCTCCACCAACTCGCCTTTTTGATTGCTTATACGGCCCTCTATGGTTTGTGCCCGGAGCCCCAAGCCCCACAGTCCGAGCCCGAAGAGAAGCAAACAATGCCGCCCCCTCATTTTTTAAAAGATAAGACGCCGATACCCAAATCCTCGATGCCCTCAAACGATACAGCGCCTTCGTCGCCAGCTTCGGAAATCGCTTTTAATTTTTTGAGTTGTTTTTTCAGGTAGGCTTCCATACGCGAAACATAGTCTTCCCAGCGAATGGCATTGGCATTGACATAAGGATTATGGATGACAATATCTGGGTTGTTGAGCGTGATTTTCACGGGATTGATAATGAAATAATTGTCTTCACTTTGCACCTGCAAAAATCAGGCCCGGCAGGCCCTCAAACTTCCAAGGCCCGCCAAAGGGATGGAGAGCCGGGCTAAAACAAGCCACATACGTCCGCCCGCGAAATTCGGCCCGGGCCCTTTGGCAGGGATAACCCAGAATGGTGGTGTCGCGGTCGGGCAGCAATTGCCAGTCAAACCGAGCCAAAGGATCTTTGATTACCACTAAGTCATACTGTATATCTTCATTATATTCCATTGTGCCGCTTGCGTAATTTTTATAAAGAAAATCCTCTTCTATGAATGTGTAGTGTGAGTCATCCAGTTTGGCCATTAACCGGGCACCCTCGCGTTCAATATCCTGTACCGAAGCGAAGATAAATCGGCTCACACTGTCCTCCAGGGTATTAAAATATACCGATTCCTGCCCTTTGATTTTGAGATGGTAGCGGGTTTCGGTAGAATTACTCGGACTCCTTCTATTTATCCGAACCGCATAGTCCACTTCTATGTTTTGGGCAAGCAGCCGATAAGTCAAAACAAAAAGCGCGAGGGGTAAAAAGAATTTTTTCATACATTTAGTTGGTGAAATGAGCTAAGGCCTTTAGCCATTACTTTCTAAAAGAAAGTTCTCCTATCCCCATATCTTCAATGGAGTCTACTATTTTGATTCCGCCGTCGTCGCCCGCCGCCGACATCGCCTTCATTTTTTTTAGGCTTTGTTGCAAATCGGCCTTTGTCGCCTCCACATACGCTTCCCAAGAGAGTGTTTCCTTTCCAGCATGAGGATTTTCAATCGTGTCTATATTGGCATTGAGCGTGATTTTCACGGGATTGATAATGAAATAATTGTCTTCGCTTTGCACCTGCAAAATCAAGCCCGGCAGGCCTTCAAACTTCCAAGGACCACCGAAGGGATAGAGGGTCGGGCTAAAACAAGCCACATACGTCCGCCCGCGAAATTCGGCGACGGCCCGTTGACAAGGATAGCCCAGGATGATGGTGTCGCGGTTTGGTAGTAATTTCCAATCAAAAAGTGGATATGATTCTTTAATATGCACTAATTTTCTGCCATTGATTAATTCATTAAAGATGACACTATGACTTGAATAGTCTTTGAAATATATTCTCTCCAGGATACAGGTAGAATGATGGTCATCCAACTTTGCGACAAGAAACCCCGCCTTGGCCCGGTAGCTTGTAGTAGCGTGAGGCGCATAAATGTATTGGCTCAAACTATCCTCAAGGGTATTGTAGTAGGTGGATACTTGCCCCTTTATTTTGAGATAGTAGCGGGTTTCGGTAGTGGTGATGACGGAGTTCTTATTGACCCTCACTCGGTATTCAATTTCAAGGGATTGAGCAGAGAGGTTGAGGCCCAATGAGGCGAAGAAAATAATGAAAAATAGCTTTCCCATGTGTTTAATTGAAATTTGGTTTCAAAATATGTAAGGATGAAAACCAAGTGGGTAATTTTTACAAAAAAGTAAATCTACCCCCTTGGTTTTTAAATACTCAGACTTTTTTTATTGATCTGGTAATTGTTTTTTTAGATTTTCTGCACAATCTGCGGCCGCGGCAAACATATTCTTGCCCCGTCCGACGGCAGTGTACGCTCTTCCTAGATACTCAGTGGAACATTTAACTCTCACAGAGCTCTCATAAATGCTGACTAATTTTTGAATTCATTTTTTTTGTTGATTTTCTAAAAATAGTGGACTCCTTTTTGTTTTGAAGTT
>JAAUUB010000060.1 GCA_012031215.1 Microscillaceae bacterium
AGGTGCTGCATTTGCTCGAGCGCGAATGTACTATCCAAAGACGCTACCAAAAAAATTATAGAAGAAAGCCCCTCCCCGGCCCTGGACGAAACCCTCCGCAACCAGATGGGGGAGGCGGCACTGAAAATCGCCCGGGCCTTGCATTATGACAATGCCGGAACGGTAGAATTTATCCTTGACACCCAAACCGAGGCTTTCTATTTTTTGGAAGTCAACACACGGCTACAGGTAGAGCACCCCGTGACTGAAGAAATACTGGGACTGGACCTGGTGCAGCTTCAGATAGAAATGGCCGAAGGACAAGCCTTGCCATTTACCCAAGCCGACATCCAAGGCCGGGGCTATGCCTTAGAATGCCGCCTCTGTGCCGAAGATGCCCAAAAGGATTTTCGGCCGGCTACCGGAAAGATTCTCTATTGGCATATTCCTCCGGTGGAAGGCCTGCGTGTAGAATCGGCGGTAGAAAGCGGCTCGGAAATCTCTATCTATTATGACTCTATGATTGCCAAGCTCATCGTATGGGATAAAAATCGTATGGCCGCCCATCGTAAAATGCGCTATGCCCTGCAAAACCTGCGCTGCCTCGGCCTGACCACCAACCAGGATTTCTTAATCAAACTTTTTGAACATCCGCAATTTCAGCAGGGCAACTACACCACCCACTTTCTGGAAAAGGATTTCGATTTTTCGCAAATAGCACCTGAGCCCAAAATGCTTCATTTAGCGGCCATAGCCGCCACGCTTTTTGATTGGCAGGCCCGCCAGCGCACCCGAAGCCTCCTCAAACATCTGCCCTCGGGCTGGAGAAATAATTTTTATGAAGCCCAGCAGGAAAAATATTGGACAGGCTCCGAAGAGATGGCCGTAAGATACCGCTTCCTTCAAGAACAGTCTTTCGAGTTTAGCCTGCAAGCACATCTCTACGCTGTCCAACTTCTCGATACTCAGCCCCAGGCGGTGGCTTTTACTTTAGAGGGGCAGCGTTATTTTTTTATCTGGCCAAAGATGCGCAAAACCAGTATTTTTTAAGAAATGAGCAACTGGGCGGGGCTACTCTTAGGCTCCAAGAGCGCTTTCCTGAAAAATCATCGAAAAAGCCAAAGGGTCTTACGAAGCACCCATGCCTTCGCAAGTGGTAAAAGTCTTGGTGGCCCTGGGCCAAAAAGTGAAGCCAGGCCAGGGTTTGCTGGTGCTTTCATCTATGAAAATGGAAAATACCCTCTCGGCCCAGGAAGAAGGTGAGGTAGTAGAGATTTATGTCCAGCCAGGCCAAAATGTAGAAACCGGACGAGTGCTCCTCAAATTGGAAAATAAAGTGAGCAATGAGCAATGAAAATATTAAAATCCTCTATTTCTATAATTATCCACTGTGCATTGCCTAATTTTTATTTACAGGAATATCCCCGGTTCGTGCATTGCCTAATTATTCCTTGTCTGATTGTTTTCTTTTTATTAAAAATAGAAAATTGAAATGAATAAAATTATCCTTTCGTGCGCCCTCACAGGAGCCGCCACCACGCGACAACAATGCCCGGCCATTCCCTACACGCCCAAAGAGCTGGGAGAAGAAGCCCTGCGGGCCCAGGAAGCAGGGGCAAGTATTGTGCACATTCACGCCCGCGAGGACGATGGCAGACCCAGTTGGCGATTGGAAGTGTTTGAAAAAATTCACGAAGAAGTGCGTAAGCGCTGCCCTCATATCCTTATCAATTACTCCACGGGAGCCGTGGGAATTTCCAAAGAAGAACGCATCCGGCACATTACGGCTCTCAAGCCCGACATGGCCGCCTTCAATATGGGCAGCATGAACTACGCCATCTATTCCGAAAAAAACCGTCAGTTTTACTTTAATGCCGTATTTGCCAATCCCTTTGACGAAATGCAATATTATGTCGAGAAGATGAATGAAGTGGGCACTGTGCCTGAGATGGAGTGTTTTGACACGGGCCATATTCGCAACGCCGAGCCCCTGCGCCACATGGGGCTCATCCCCGACAATGCGCTTTACAGCTTGGTGATGGGGGTATTGGGCGGGATTCCGGCAACTACCGAAAATCTGGTGCATCAGGCACATCAAATTCCCGCCGGGAAGCACTGGCAGGTCATTGGCATTAGCCGCAAGCAGTGGCAATTGGCGGCGGTGGCGCTTACTTTGGGCGGAAGCTTTCGGGTAGGGCTGGAGGATAATTTTTATCTTCCCAATGGAGAAATGGCCAAATCTAATGGAGAATGTGTAGAAGCCGGGGTGCAACTGGCCCATATGCTGGGGGCCGAGGTGGCCACTATTGCCGAAGCCCGCACTATGTTGGCCATTTCCCCGCGAAACTAAGCGCAGGACAGCTATATTTTCGCAATCGTATTTCTATTTTTGGTCATTTCACTTAATTATGGATTCTTTAAACTTATTTTTTTGATGAGCAAACTTCCGTACCAATCCACCTTGCGCTTGCCCCTTGTGGCCGCGCCTATGTTTTTGATTTCCAATCCGGCCCTGGTCAACGAATGCTGTAAAAGTGGCGTGGTAGGCACTTTTCCGGCCCTGAACCAGCGCAGCAGCGAAGGATTTGAAGCCTGGCTGAACGATATCGCCGCCCATTTGCAGGATTTTGAAAACCAAACTGCCCAAAAGCCGGCCCCTTATGGGGTAAACCTCATTGTGCATCATACCAATCCACGCCTGCAAGCGGACTTGGAAATCTGTATCCGGCACAAGGTGCCTCTTATCATCACTTCACTGGGCATTGTGTCTGAGGTGATTGAGGCCGTGCATGCCTACGGAGGCCTTGTCTATCATGATGTTACCAATCTTCGGCATGCCCAGAAAGCCGCCGGAGCCGGGGTAGATGGCCTCATTCTGGTGGCGGCTGGTGCCGGAGGGCATGCCGGAACCCTCAATCCCATTGCGTTTGTCAACGAAATCCGCGCTTTTTTTGATAAAACCATTTTACTTTCGGGTTGTCTCAGCACCGGGCAAGACATTGCCGCCGCCCTCACAATGGGAGCCGACCTGGCCTATATGGGCACGCGCTTCATCAATACCTCCGAAGGACAAGCGCCCCCCGAATACCAGCAATGATAGTTGACTCCAAAACGGCGGATATTGTTTATACGGCGGCCGTATCGGGGGTTCCGGCCAACTTTATGCGGAAAAGCCTGGAAAAGGCGGGTCTCAGCGAGGAAATGCTGAAAAGTGCGGCCCGCATTGATTTTGGCAAAGAACTGGATTCGGAAGCCAAAGCCTGGAAAACCATCTGGTCTGCCGGGCAGGGCGTTACCTCTATTCAGGATGTATTGCCAGTGCGTGAATTGATTAGCCGACTGCAACAGGAATTTGCCCAAAGCCTGCAAAAACAACAGCACCTGCAACAACAATACGGGCTTTGATTTTGGGTGGCCGGTCCGGTCGCTTGCCGGGCAGGAGGAGGGGCCGGCTATAAATTCTCCCGAAAACGCGGGTCAGCATCCAGAAAATACTGCAACCATTGCGCATCGAGCACCAGATAGCCTATATAGGCTATGTGCAGTTCCTCGCCGTCCGGGTCATACGACAAGGCTTCGGTCTGCCTGCCTATCTCAAAAGCATCGCTCTCCAGGGGAAGGGCAAAAGACCATTGCCCGGCTTCGTCGTAGCCAGCCTTGTAGAGGCAGAGCGCGTGCAGGGTCAAGGTATAGAAATCGGGCCGGGGCATACTGACTTCCTTCACCTCCACAGCATAAAAGTGCCTGCCTTCCCGGTAAATGCCCTTTTTTCCCGCAAAGGCAAGCAGAGGATGTGTAAGGCTTTGGCTCATAATTTTGAAAGGTGCTTTGGTGGATATTTCTTTACCTTTGCAAAACTAATCAATCACAGACTGGCCTTCACAGGCCGGGCCAATAAGACTTGAGAAAATAAATTTGAAGGCTTTTTTATGCTTACCAAAAGGATTATCCCCTGCCTGGACATCAAAGACGGCCAAACTGTGAAAGGCATTAATTTCGTGAATCTGCGGCAGGCGGGCGACCCGGTAGCACTGGCCGCCCGATATGCCCACGAAGGTGCGGACGAACTGGTTTTTCTGGACATCACCGCCACGGTAGAAAAACGTAAAACCCTCGCCGAGCTGGTGCGCCGTGTTGCCCAACAAATCAATATTCCTTTTACGGTGGGTGGGGGCATCGGTCAGGTGGACGATGTGCGCTTGCTCTTGCAGTCGGGGGCCGATAAGGTATCCATCAACTCAGCCGCCGTGCGCCGTCCGGTCCTCATCGACGAACTGGCCCGCGAGTTTGGCAGCCAGTGTGTGGTCTTGGCTGCCGATACCAACCTTGTTGAAGGCGAATGGTTTGTTTTTACACATGGAGGCCGCCGGGCTACCCATCTCAAACTCAAAGACTGGCTGCGCGAAGCCGTGGACCGGGGGGCAGGCGAAATCCTGCTGACTTCTATGGCCCACGACGGCACCAAGCAGGGCTTTGCCAATGCCCTCACCGCAGAGGTATCCGAGATGTTACCCGTGCCTTTGATTGCCTCAGGCGGGGCGGGCACTATGGCCCACTTTGGCGAAGTATTTCAGGAAGGGAAGGCAGATGCAGCCCTGGCAGCCAGTGTGTTTCATTTTGGCGAAATCCCCATTCCGGCCTTAAAGAAATATTTAGAAACCCTTGAAATTCCGGTTAGGATATGAATATAGATTTTTCCAAACATAATGGCCTCGTGCCCGCTATCATCCAGGATGCCAATACCCAAAAAGTACTTATGCTGGGCTACATGAACGAAGCTGCCCTGCAAAAAACCCTGGCCGAAAGGAAGGTTACGTTTTTTAGCCGCAGCAAGCAAAGGCTTTGGACCAAAGGCGAAACCTCCGGGCATTTTTTAGAATTGGCGAATATCCGGGTAGATTGCGACCAGGATAGCCTGCTCATCCAGGTACATCCACAAGGCCCGGTTTGTCATACAGGGGCCGATACTTGTTTTAAAGAAGAAAACAAGGGCAATTTTTTAAACCAATTGCAAAAAATTATTCGGGAATACCACCAAAACCCTCAAGAAGGCTCCTACACCAGCTCGCTCTTCAAAAAAGGATTGAATAAAATTGCCCAAAAAGTGGGCGAGGAAGCCGTAGAAGTCATCATTGAGGCCAAAGACCAAAACCGGGCGCTGTTTCTCAACGAATGTGCCGATTTGCTCTTCCACTGGCTTATCCTGCTGGAAGCAAAAGACAGCAGCCTGACGGAGGTAGAAAATATCCTGGCGGCCCGCCACCAGGCCCGGCAAGACCAAAAATAAATGCGCCCCGGACTTTTTTTTGTGAAAAAATGCGAAGACACGACTTTTACGGCCTGACTAAGCCTTTGCGCCTGCTTTGTATCAAAAAAAACACCCCCCAGGGCGTTTTAGCCCTCCCAGGAAATATGAAACAAGCAGTGGCACTGCGACTTCCGTCGCCCTCAGCTAATGATATGGGAAGGTTTTTAAGGGTGATGTCTGGTAGGAAAGTAATTTGCAAGCATTATGGCAATTCAGAAACCGCGCAAGGTATAGAGCATTCTCCCAAAAAAATCCGAAAAATCACGCTTGCAAACCTCTTCTACCGCCTTGACAAAATCATCTGAACTGACCGTCTGGCCCCGGAAGCGGGCCTGGAAGTATAGCAAAATACCAAAAAAAAGCTGGTCATTGTTGATTTCCTCCCGAAGCCGGTGCAAAACCCAGGCCCCCCGAAAATATATGTCATTGTCCTTAAACATATCCACATTGACATGGCGCTTGCCCACCAGGGGATGTTGCCATTGAATCAAGTCGAAGCATTTGTTCATCATTTGCTGATAGATTTCTTTCCCAAAAACATGTTCCATAAACAAAGCCTCGGCATAGGTGGCAAAACCCTCCTGCAGCCAGGCATCGGCCATATCGGCTACCGATACACTATTGCCCCACCATTCGTGCGCAATTTCGTGTACCAGCACACTGTTCCAGTTCACACTAAGGGGATAGTAATAATCATCCTTCGTACGGGCCTTCAGGTGGGCCCCTATGGCCAGACAACTCTGGTGCTCCATGCCGTCGTAAGGCGTTTGAATCACGGCAAACTTGTCATTCCAGAAGGGGTAATCGCCAAAGATTTTCTCGAAAAAATCAAGCACAAGGGGAGTTACCCGAAAATAATCGGCGGCGCGGGTCGTGTCATAATCCAGGACATAGTATTCTAAGGAGCGGGGCTGACGGTTAATCGGGTGCTTTTCCACCATCCGGACATAATGCCCCAGGTTAAAGGTTATATTATAATTGTCAATCGGGTTGCGCACTTTCCAGTGCCAGGTTTGGTAGCCGGATGGGCCAAGCTTTTGGCCTTCCAGCGTGCCATTGGCCACGCACACAAGTCCCTCCGGAACGGTATAATGCAAATCGACCGAATCCGGCTCATCGCTGAGGTGGTCTTTGTTGGGCCACCAGAGGCTGGCTCCTACCTGCTCACATGTTACCCCAATCCAGGGGCGGCCCTTTTCGTCCTTGTTCCAATAAAACCCTTTGTAGCGAAAGCCCCGATAAAGGGTTTGCGGGTTTCCTTTGTAAAACACGGAGAGCTTTATCACCTCTCCCGGAGAAAGCGGGGCCGGAAAATCCACAAAAAAAGCATCGTACTTGCGGATAAAGCTCAGCGAGGCATTTTCATAAAGCACATTCAGGATTTTCATATTTTGGTACAAGTCCAGTTGAATGCGTTGCGTTGGGGCTTCTACCTTAAAAAGAATGTGGTTTACCCCACTCACCTCCTTATTTTTGGGGTCAATTTTGACCTGAAGGTCATAGTGCCGCACATCGAAGCAGGTGCGCTCGGGGCGCAAGGCCCCTCGGAGAGTTTCTGTACTTTGGGCTTGGAGAAAACCCCCCGCCCAGCAGGCTGGCCAATACCCAGTGATTGAAAAGAAGAAAATATCGCATAAGAGGTTCTTTGTGGTTTCTGTACAAAGATAGAACTTGGTCTTGAGAAAAAATATGGACAGAGAAAATATGCGCAGTTGCCGGCGGTTTTAAATTGTACCGGAGCAGAATTGGAAACCTGCCAAACTCACCTAAATGGTCTAAGCGTCTTAACCCCCCACCACAAACTGCTCAGATGCGTCTCCCTCCGAACAAAGGTTTTTGTATTATTAAGGGGTGGTTTTGGCGATTGACTTGCGTTTATTTCGGAATTTTATTTTATATTTGAGCTTATATGATTCGTAAAGTGTGCTCTTAGCGAGAGGCGAAGAGCAGGTACAGTTTTGGGTATGTGAGGACGCTAAGACGAGAGGATAATCCAGTTTATAATAAAGCATAACCGTATTATGTGATTTAATTGGCTAAGCTTTGATTCTTTTTTGATTATGGCAAGCACATTTACTACCAAAAAACTAAAAAAACCATGACAGCACAAGACCTACAGTTACAACTCATCCAATGGATTTTGAGCATACAAGATACCCAAACCTTGCAGAGCCTTTGGGAGTGGAAAGAGATGAAAAAACAAGAACGTGAAGCGCGTTTTTTTGCACTTTGTGGTACTTGGTATTCCGAGCAAAGTGGCGATGAGTTGGTGCAAGAAATTTATGACTCAAGAATAGACGAACCCAGAGAGGTAATACTATGAAAAAATATTTGTTAGATACAAATATTTGTATTCATTACCTTAAGAATGAATATCAAATTGCAGAGAAAATCAAAGAAGTAGGCTTTGAAAATTGTTTTATCTCAGAGCTTACATTAGCGGAACTATTATTTGGTGTAAAAAATAGCAGCGAACAGCATCAAGAAAAATAATCAAGCAAAATATGATGTACTGGAAGATGTGATGCAGCATCAGATTCTTTGCATCAGGAGTGCCTTTAAGAAATATGCTGTAGAAAAAACAAAATTAAAAAAACCAGGAAAGATGATTGGTGAAATAGATATGCTCATTGCCTCTACGGCACTTGCCCACGAAATGGTACTGGTAACAAGAAATACCAAGCACTTTCAAAGAATTGAAAACCTCCAGCTTGAAAATTGGATTGATGAAGAACCAACCACCTAGTGCAAGGATAGCGAAGCATCCTTATACCATCAATTACTAGAAGCGTCCGCTTCCCCCAATCTATCCCAAACTCTTGTCCCAACACTGCAATCTCGTCCGATATGTCTCGCGAGGACCAAAAATAAAATTTACAAGCAGAATCAACCATATCTTTGCCATCTTCCCCAAAACACGACCCGGGTATTTGCAAAAAATTGCCTCTTTACAAAAAGCCCCGGTTATGTAAAACCAGGGCTTTTGGAATACACCTCAGAACGCGCAGGCTCAAGGGGCCGAAGTGGCAAGATTGACACTCAGGCGGGCAAAGTAGAAAGCGCCCAAGAAGCCCATCTGCACGGGCGCATATTTAAACACGCCAAAATAACTGTTTTCGTAGGCTTGCTCATCCGGGAAAACATCCAGCAGGTTATTGGCTCCCAGCGTGAGCCCCAGAAAATCGGTAAACTGATAACTTACCGAGGCATCCGTAATCAACTTGCTTCCAAAGGTTTGCTCAACCCCAAAAGGAAAGGCATTGCGCCCCGCTTCGCCAAAAAAGGTATTGCGGAGCATGATGTTCCACCGCGGCAGGCGATAGTTGAGGGTCAGATTGGCTTTCTGCCGGGGATTGACCCGCTCAATCAAGCCCTGCTCGGCCGGGCTAAAATACACCAGTTCCTGCCCCTGCAATTGGGCGGGGATATTGAGGGTATTATCCACGGTGGTTTGGTTAAAGTTGGCCGTCAGGCTAATGTCGAGCTGGGTTTTGGCAATGGGCAACTGATAGGTCAGCACCACATCCACACCCCGCGTGCTGGTATTGATGGAATTGGTAAAAAATTGGGCCACCGTGGCTTCAAAAGGAGCCAGCAAAGCCTGGATTTCGGGCACGGGATTTCCAAAGGGATCCTGGCCAAAACCACCCGTAAGGGTAATGCGGTCATCTACCTTGATATAATAACCATCCACGGTGAGGCGCAAGCGTTCTGTGGGACTGAAAGTAAGCCCCAGACTGACATTGAGCGAGGTTTCCTCTTCCAGCTTAGGAATCCCAAGCGCCTGGGCCACCTGGCTTTCATTGCGGAAGAAACCGGACTGGCCCAATTGCCCGTCAGAAAGCAGGTTGGTACTGACATAGCTAAAAAACTGCTGGTGCAGCGAAGGGGCCCTAAACCCGGTGCTGATGGCCCCCCGCAGGGCAAAGGCCTTGCCAAAGGCATAGCGAGTGGCTAATTTGCCATTGAGGGTATTGCCAAAATCACTATAACGCTCAAAACGACCAGCCCCACTCAGGGTCCAATCTTTGGTGATGTCTATTTCGGCATCGGCATACAAGCTCAGGTTGTTGCGGCTTTCCTGAATGGCATTGTCGGGCGTGTAGCCAGGAAATGACTGGGAGCCACCCAATAAATCAGAAGTTCTGCTAAACGTGCCGTCGCCATTGTCCACGAGGGCATAGTTGCGCCAGGAGGCCTCTTCCCCGGCCCGGATGCGGTAATTATCCACCCGAAACTCGGCCCCAAAAGCCAGGTTAAGCCCCGAAGCGACCGAGGCAAAATACTTGGAAATGTCCAGGTTGAGGGTATTCTGCCAGAATTCGTGGCCTCCGGCTTCAAAACTGGTGGGGCTGAATTCTTCCAATGAGGCATTGTTGGTATTGGTCACAAAATAATCAAAACGGTTGTTTCCAAAGGTATTGCTCACATCCAGCCGCCAGTCGCCACCCAGCCGATAGCGCAAACCTGCCGCAAAAGATCGGTCCCAGATTTCGGATTCAGTATTGGGCTGAAAACCATTGGGAAAGAGTGTCAGGTTGACATTGTTGGTTTGGCTGGGGAGCCGCCGAAACCCATTGCCCAGGCCTTCGCGATAGTTCAAACCGCCAAAGCTATAGACCTCGCCCCGGTTGTCGGGCCCAAAGGGCAGACTGAGATTGTAGAAGAAATTAAAGTTATGAATGCGGGCCTCGCCTACCTGGAAGTTGAAATCATCCCGGGTCAGGCCGCGCTGGGCCAGTATATCGTCGTCAAACTGGCGAGAAACGGCTGGGTCACTGGTAAAGGGATAGGCGAAGAAATTCTCCAGCGCCGACTGGTCAAAGATAATCAGGTCGTGGTTTTGGGTGCGGTTGGTGCGGCCCCGTGTATAAAACTCCCCGGTAAGGCTAAGCACCCCGCCCCTTTGGCTGAGCGGAAGGCCATAGTTAGCACTCAGACTGAGCACCTCGCCGTCGCCCCGGGAGGTGATGCCTGTCGTGGCATGGACATCGAGTTGGCGGGTAGTACGCTTCAGCACCACATTGATAACCCCCGCGATGGCATCGGAGCCATATTGTGCCGAAGCCCCATCGCGCAGAACCTCAATACGCTCAATGGCCCCCAGGGGAATGGCGTTCAGGTCGGTGCCCACCGAGCCATTGCCAAAAGTACCCTGGTTGTTGAGCAAAGAAGTAGTGTGGCGGCGCTTGCCATTGATGAGCACCAGGGTTTGGTCGGGTCCCAGGCCCCGGAGAGAAGCGGGCTCAATATGCTCCGTCCCATCCGAAGAAGATTGTCGGTTAGACTGAAAAGAAGGCGCTACATAAGTCAGGATTTGGTTGAGGTCGTACTGCGGCACTACCTTTTGCAAATCGCGCACGGCAATCACATCTACGGGCACGGGCGAGTTTAGCTCGGTGCGATTGGCATTGCGGCTGCCCACCACCAGCACCGTTTCGAGCAGGTTATTGTCTTCCACCAGGCTTATCGTGAGGGAGTTTTGCCCATTGAGGGGCACTTCCTGAGACACATAGCCAATAAAGCTAAAAACCAACACGGCATTGGCCTCGGCGGCAAGGGTAAAATTGCCTCCGGCATCGGTAGTAGTACCTTGGCTGCGGCCTTTGATTTGCACACTTACCCCGGCCAGCCCTTCTTTTGACTGGGCATCTACCACGCGCCCATTTACGGAAGGCTGCGCCTGCACCAGGCTTAGTCCAAGTCCAAAAACAATTAAAAAGATTGGTAAAAGTTGATACCTCATACTTTTTTGAAGATTAAGTAAAAAATTGAAAATGAGAAAAATAAGGATAGCCGATTGAATAGTTCAGTTTTTGATTTTTTGAATGGAGATATTCCATTCGGCACCACTGTAGATTTTGTTGCGCTCCGAAAAGTTTCCCTGGTTCACGCCCAGAGAAAAATTGAGCAGGCTATTGAGGTAGGCCAGATTTTGAGAAATGCCTACCTCAGCAAAAGTGCGCACAAAAGGCACTTCGCCGTCAAACACCAGTTTTTGATTGTGCCAAATCCGCACTCGTAGTTTATCCCCAAACGCTACCCCCAGGCTTTGCAGCATCGTCCGGTCTATATTGGTCCATACATTGCCATACTGAATGTCCAGAATAGGGATATTGCCCCGAATTTCGTCCTGAATACGTTCGGGCTTTTGATAGCGCAGGTGTTCTACCTGAGCTGGCAAAAGGGGCCCCACCTCCCCAAAAGTCATGGTTCCGGCGGCCAATTTTGCTCCGGTGTAGGCATAGACATCGCGCCCATGAAAGGTGTAGGATTTCTCTGAGTTTTTCAGTCGGTTCTTGGCTTCATCAATCTCCCGCACCTCCCCGATGCCAAGCACCTCCGCCACCAGGGTCAGGGTGCCATTATCAGGACTTACAAAATAATGACCTGATTGGGTTTTGAGCACCACCGATTTGCGCTCGGAGCCAACCCCGGGGTCCACGACCGACACAAACACAGTTCCGGCGGGCCAGTATGGGGCGGCCTGCTGCAGACGGTAAGCCGCCTCCCAAATGTTAAAACTGGGAATTTCGTGGGTCAGGTCAAACATTCTTAGCTCGGACGAAACGGCATAGGCCACCCCTTTCATCGCCGCTACCGCGCCGTCTTTCAGCCCAAAATCAGATTGAAAAACCAGGGCCGCGGGCTGGGCCGGTGCCCGAAGGAAAGAAAAAAGTAAAACCGAGAGAAAGAATATTTTGTAAAAATTTTGTTTCATGCCTGTTAAGTTTGATGCTCATTGCCAACAAAAAGGACAAAAAAATAGTTTTTGACTGTTGTTTTTCACTAAAAAATCAAATATCCACTTTCTTAAGTCAAATTTGTGCTTGCCAAAAACAAAGGCCTGGCCTTGTTGGCAAACCCAAGAACCAAAATAGGGTGGGGGGGCAGAAACCACTCGAATTGCAAAGGGGAATTGTTGGAAAAGTCGGGAATGGGACACATCTTTACGGCAAAAGCCTGGTCTTTTATGTCCGGGCTCAATCGCTAACGCTTATTTTCAATAGAAAATGCTCGATGCAGATAAATTTCGTCAGGAGGCCCACCGCCTGGTAGATTGGATGGCCGATTACCTTCGGGATATTGAGCAATATCCGGTCAAATCAAAACTTGCCCCGGGCGACATCAAGGCACTTCTGCCGCTCCTGCCTCCCACCGAGGGGGAAGATTTTGCCCAAATATTTCAGGATTTCGAGGCCCTTATCCTGCCTGGCATCACACATTGGCAACATCCGGGCTTTATGGGCTATTTTCCGGCCAACAGCAGTTTTCCTTCGGTGCTGGCCGAAATGCTGACCGCCACCCTGGGCGCCCAGTGTATGAGTTGGGAAACTTCACCCGCCGCTGCCGAACTGGAAGAACGCATGATGGATTGGCTCAAAGCCATGAAGGGGCTGCCCCCGGAATGGGCCGGGGTGATTCAGGACACCGCTTCTACAGCCACACTTTGCGCCCTGCTGACCGCCCGCGAAAAAAATCAGTAATTACCAAATCAACCAAAAGGGGCTTTCCCCGGCCCGGTTTCGGGTTTATGCCTCTGAGCAAACCCACTCCTCGATTGAAAAGGCAGTGCGGATTGCCGGGTTGGGCAGCGACAATCTGGTCAAAATCCCAAGCGATGCCCATTTTGCGATGCTTCCCGAGGCCCTGGAAGCGGCCCTGGTGGCCGACCGAAAACGCCGGATGGACCCCCCCTTTGTGTGGTGGCCACGCTGGGCACTACCAGCAGCACGGCCATAGACCCCCTGCCAGCCATTGGCCAGATTTGTGCGGCCTTTCAGGTTTTCCTTCACGTAGATGCTGCCTATGCGGGCACGGCGGCTCTTTTGCCCGAAAAACGGACGGAAATTCTGGCAGGCATTGAGCTGGCCGATACTTATCTGTTTAATCCGCACAAGTGGATGTTTACCAATTTTGACTGCACAGCCTATTTTGTCAAAGACCCCCAGGCACTTCGCCGTACTTTTGAGATTTTGCCCGAATACCTAAAAACTGAGCGCGACCGGGAGGTCAATAATTACCGCGACTGGGGTATTCCGCTGGGGCGAAGGTTTCGGGCCTTGAAGCTTTGGTTTGTAATCCGTGATTTTGGGATTGCGGGCTTGCAGGCCCGTTTGCGTCAGCACCTGGCCCTGGCCCAAGATTTTGCCGAAAAATTGCGGGCACATCCCGATTTTGAAATCCTGGCCCCGGTCAATCTCAACCTGGTTTGCTTTTGCTGGCGGCCCGGGGCAAGGCCCCTTAGCCAGGAAGCCCACAATGACCTAAACCGCCAATTGCTGGCCGCACTCAATGCCAGTGGTCAGGTCTATCTCACCCATACGGTTTTGCGGGGCCAATACACCCTGCGGGCCGTTTTTGGCAATACCTACGTAAGCGAAAAACACCTTGAACTGCTTTGGGCCTTGCTCCTGGCCAAGACCCAGGCCCTGGCCCCTCTGGCTGTCGAGACCTCTCCTTCTGCCTGATTTTTGAAAACCTTTTGCAGGCACGGCGGCTTTTAACGTAAATCTTTTTTGCCCATGACCAAAATATTGCGCCTGATTTTAGGAGACCAACTTCATCACGGTCATTCCTGGTTTCAAAAGGTGGATGCCTCGGTGCATTATGTGATGATGGAAATTCGCCCCGAAGCCACCTATGTCCGGCATCATATTCAAAAAATCATTGCTTTTTTTCTGGCTATGCGGGCCTTTGCCCAGTCCCGGCAAGAGGCAGGTCATATCTTTCATTATTACGCCCTCAATGACCCGGAAAACCGTCAAAGCCTGGAAGGAAATATTTTGCAACTAATTGAAAAAGAGGGCTTTACACATTTTGAATATTTACTCCCAGACGAATATCGCCTAGACAAACAATTGCAGGAAATCTCCCAAAGCTTGCCTATACCGGCGCGGGCCGACGACACGGAGCATTTTCTGACTTCGCGAGAAGCATTGGGGCATTTTTTTAAAGGCAAAAAAACTTATTTACTGGAAAGTTTTTACCGCGACATCCGCCGCCGTTTTCAAATCCTGATGGAAGGCGATGAACCGCTTACAGGTCGCTGGAACTATGATGCCGAAAACCGCCGTGCCTATGACGGCAAAGTGCCGATTCCAAGCCCGCCGCTCTTTGACCGAAATGTGGAAGAGCTGGTGGCGATGATAGAGAAAGCCGGGATTCCGACGCTGGGCCATCTAAATGCCCAATGCTTTCCCTGGCCCGTTACCCGCGAAGAGAGCCTCCAAACCCTGTATTTTTTTGTGGAGAAAGCCCTGCCCTTTTTTGGCACATATCAGGATGCGATGGTGCCTGATGAGCCTTTCTTATTTCATTCGCGGCTTTCGTTTGCCCTCAACACCAAGCTCCTCAGCCCGATGGAAGTGATACAGGCGGCCATTGCGGCCTGGGAAAAACAGCCGGCACAGATTCACATTGCCCAATTGGAAGGTTTTGTGCGGCAAATTGCGGGTTGGCGCGAATATATGCGGGGGGTGTATTGGGCCAATATGCCCGGCTATGCCCAAAAAAATTACTTTGAACACCAGGCAGAACTGCCTCATTTCTATTGGACAGGCGAAACCCGGATGCAGTGCCTAAGTCAGGCCATTGGGCAGTCGCTCTCACAGGCCTACGCCCATCATATCCAGCGCCTGATGCTAACCGGTAATTTTGCCCTCCTGGCCGGGGTACATCCAGATGCCGTAGATGAATGGTATTTGGGCATTTATATCGATGCCATCGAGTGGGTGGAAATCACCAATACCCGGGGGATGAGCCAGTATGCCGACGGCGGATTAGTGGCTACTAAGCCCTATGTGTCAAGCGCCAATTATATTGATAAAATGAGCACTTACTGTCGTAATTGTTATTACGATAAGAAGAAACGCTATGGCCCAAAAGCTTGTCCTTTCAATAGCCTTTATTGGGAGTTTTATGAACGCCATACCGACAAGCTGGCCCGCAATGCCCGTATTGGGATGGCTTATCGCAACCTGCAAAAAATGGATTCGGACGAAAAGGCAAAAATTATGGCCCAGGCGCAGTTTTACCGACAAAACCTAAACAGCCTCTAAGAAATAAGCGCGTTGGTTTTCTGTCAATTCAAAGCTCGTCATCGATATCAAATGAACGGAGGTGTTCATTGACCTCGAAGGCCCCGGCAGTGAAAGTGCGTACAAAATCCTCAATGGCCTTTTCATCAATTTTGCGAATGTCCATCACCACATCCACTTCTACCATCAGGGGGTCATCATCACTTTCCTGGATTTCGAGGCTTTCTTGCACTTTGATTAAATCGGCGCGATAGATTTCTTCAAATATCTCGTCATATTCATCTTGGAGGGCTTCTTCCATTTCCTCGTATTGGATGGCTTCCAGTTCGGGATGCAGATTGAACATGCGCTCCTCGGTCTGTTCCATGAGGTTGAGGCGGTAATCTTGGATGAGGGTCATCATAAAAGCATCAAAAACCACTTCCTGGCCTTTGTGCTTGCCCAAGAACAAAAATGCCGCCGCCTGTCGGTCTTCGTCAGGCTCTTCGCCGGGCTTTATCATAAAAAGCTTGCCAGTTTTGGCAAAGTGCGCTCGCAATTGGGGAATGTACGGATTCACTTCGGATAAAATTTTCGTATAGTTTATTAAATTATGTTAAATGAAAAATGCCGTGTCAATTGCATGTATTTGCGGGTGAATTTTCCTTTTCCAGGCTCCGCAAGACCTGGTGTAGATGTCGGTTCCATTGGGCATCCCATTGGGCATGATGGGGCTTAGGGTTAGGGGGATATTGTGCTTCGGCCAGGTTCAGGCGGTCGGCTTCCTGGCGAAGTTCACCACAATACGACGGAAAATTACAAGGCAAATGGGCCATTCCTCCAAAAAGTTGTAAAACTAAAAACCAATCGTAAGTAGCAAAATATGCCCAAAAAGCTGGGATTTGATACCCTACAAAAGCCACTAGCTCCGCTTTTATCTGGGCCAGGGGTTTTCTTGGCTCCTCGGGGCGCAACTGGGCCAATACCTGGCTTTTTACCCACTCATCGGCTTTTTCGGGATGAAACTCTGCCGAAATAGCATAATAAGCTTCGCCATTGTCGCGTACCAAAGCCAGCGAAATCAACTCTATGCCCGCCGGATGGAAAATAAACTCTGTATCGAGGTAAATATTTGCTTTCTTTGAACTAATCAAATGGTTCTTTTCTGATTCTTGATTAAAGTACGAAAAAGCCAATTTTTTTCAAAAAAACAATATTGAGAAGAGAAAATCATAGCTTTTTGGCGTATAAAATTCCAAAAATACATCTACCTTCGTCAGAATTTTTCCAACAAAGAGTTCTTTCAAAATCCGATTACTTTTCAGTGCTATTTTTTTATTTATAAAATGCTGAATCCTAAGCATTTAAAGCCTATAATTTTTAGAGTTTAAATTGCATAAGTATTTGTTAATTTTTAAATAAGAAAGCGCGATGCCGATTACTCCTTCTCAGATTTTACAAGTATGGCAAAAAGGCTTTGTGCCTATGGCCGCGCCCGGTCGGGTCATTATCATTGGCGCAGGGATGGCCGGCCTAAGTGCGGCCCATCTTCTGCGGCAATCGGGTCATAAAGACTTCTTGCTGCTCGAGGCCCGGGCCGATTGGGGCGGGCGCATCCAGACCTGGTCCGAAGGGCAGGCTGAGGCCGGTGCCGAAGAAGTGCATGGGGCAAATACCGCCTGGTTTGGACTGCTCAAACAAAAGGGGATTTTGCTAAACTCCTACGAAGACGAAGCCGAGAATTATTATGTCTGCCCAAGTGGCCTAAAAACCGAAACACAACTGAACCGCCGCCCTGATTTTAGGCAAAGCCTGGATTATTGGGAAGCCCTTCGCACAACTCCGGCCCAACCGCCTCTTTCCTGGGCACAATGGCTCAAAAAGCAAGGCTTTGGACAGGAAGTGGCCGCTTTTTTCACTACAAAAATAGAAAATGCTTACGGGGCTTCCCTTTCCCAGCTCAATGTGCCGGATGTGCTGCGGATGGGCCAGGCCTGGTCGGCAGGCGAAGAAAATTTCCTTCTGGAAGACCGCACGTATGCTGCCCTGCTTGAGCAGTTTTTTAATAGCCTCCGCCCCCGCATACAATTTCAAAAGATAGTACATAAAATTGATTATCAACAAGCAAAGATTTTTGTCCATACCCAGGATGGGCAAACGCTGGAAGCCGACCAAGTGCTGGTAACGGTTCCGGTGAGCCAGTTGCAAAACGACCGGATTGCCTTTGCGCCGGCATTGCCGCCTTCAAAAAAACAGGCCTTGTTGCATATTCGCCTGGGGCCGGTGCTGAAGCTTATCCTGGTGTTTGAGCAAGCCTTTTGGCCTGAGGAAATGGGGTCTTTGTATCTGGATGATGCCATTGGCGAGTATTACACCTCGGGGCTTGGCCCCTGGCCTACGCTGACGGGCTATGTGGCGGGCTCGCGGGCGGCGCAGCTTTCTGCCGAAGGAGAAGCAAAGGGACTGGCAATGGCTTTGCAGGCTTTGGACCAGGTTTGGGGCGAAAAGAAGGCTTCTCGTTTTTATAAAGCCCATTATTGGGCCGATTGGTCAAAAGAGCCTTTCATAGAAGGCGGTTACTCTTTTCCGGGCCCGCAGACCGAGCGGCATCGCAAGGCCTTGCGCGAGCCGCTGGACGGGCGGATTTTTTTTGCGGGAGAAGCCACCCATACCCGTGGGCATGCCGGCACCGTACATGGAGCCTTGGAAACAGCTTATTGGGCCGTGGCAGAGATGCTGGGCATTGGCTTGCTTTGAGCGTGGCTAGCCAAGCCGAAAGCCCATCACCAGAATATCATCAATCTGGCGCTCGTTCCCCATCCAGTTTTGCAAAGCCTGGTTCAAAATCTCCGCCTGGGTATCCATCGGCAGGCGGTGCATTTCCAAAAATAGCTCTTTAAGGCGTTTGAGCATAAATTTTCGCCCTTCTGGCCCGCCAAACTGGTCGGGGTAGCCATCCGAGAAAAGATAAAAAGTGGTGGGTTCTTCGCAGACAATGGTATGCTTGGCAAAAAGCCGCTCCCCTTTTTGCGAGCGCCACCAATGGGCATTTTATCGGCCCGTATCTGGTGCAGCACTCCCGACTGGGTGATATAGACAAGGGGGTTCTTGGCTCCGGCGAATTCTACGATTTTATTTTCCAAATCCAAGACACAAAGAGCCAGGTCCATCCCGTCTTTGTTGTCGGTGTCTTGCTGGCGCAGGGCCTGGCGTACGCCCCGGTGCAGCTCATTGAGGATGATATCGGCTTCGGTGATACGGCTCAGGTTTACGATGCCATTGAGCAGGTCATTGCCAATCATGGACATAAAAGCCCCCGGCACCCCGTGGCCAGTGCAATCAGCGGCAGTAATGACAACTTTCTCATTGGCATAATTTTGCTGGCCCTCGTCCCGGGCCGATTCCTGGTTTTGGCTGGGCTTTTTGCCCACTTTGGCCGCCCAGTAAAAATCGCCACTGACGATGTCGCGGGGGCGAAAAAAGATAAATGATTCGGGCAAAAGGGGCTTTTACTTCTTCCAAGCGGGGCAGGGTCGCATCTTGAATCCGCTTGGCGTAGTTAATGCTGGAGGTGATGTCCTGATGGTTTTTCTCAATAATTTCTTTTGCTCTTACCACTTCTTCGGTGCGCTCTCTTACTTTTTCTTCCAGGTTTTCATACAGCAGGGCATTCTCCAGAGAGATAGTAATTTGGGTAGAAAGGATTTCTAAGATCTCGAGCCGGTCAGGGGTAAAGGCATCGGTCGCAAGGTTGTTTTCCAGATACAAGATTCCAGAGATTTTGCCCTGATGAATCAAAGGCATGCAAAGGATGGATTTGGGCTGCACCTTTTGGGCGTATTCTTCGCCTACCAGGGCCGTATCGTTTTGGGCATTGTTGATTACGGTACTTTTGCCGGTGCGCAAGACATAATTGACCAGTTCTACCGAAAGTCTTGGTTTTTCTATCCGGCGATTGGCTTCCTCTAAGGGCACGACAGCATCAATGCTGATTTCCTGGTTGAGTAAGCTTTCGGCTACAATGGCCCACTGCTCATCCCTTTGCATAATGAAATAACCTTTTTCCGCCCCGGCATTTTCAATGACGATGTGCATCATTTTTTGCAAAAGGCGGCTCCAGACCACTTCTCCCGAGAGGGCCTGCGAGGCTTTGATGATGCTGTACATGTCCAATTGGTTGCCGTGAGAAGCACTCGAGGCCAGGGAGACGGTTTTGGGGGCTAGGGTGCGGCCTTTTTGCAAGTAGCGGCCCTGGTTTTGCTCCAGATGGCGCAGCTTGCGGTTTGCGCCCCAAAGCTGATAGCGATAATAGGCTTCCTGCCAATACGTTTTGGCAATGCGTTCTTTGCCGACTTCGGTATAGAAGATGGCGGCTCTTTCACTAATAACGGCCTCTTCCTGGATGTAGAGGTGCTCGTGGGCCAGGGCCAGGGCCTCTTCATACAAATCCATGGCTTTGGTCATCTGCCCGGAAAGCCGAAGAAGCTCTGCCTGCACCAGGAGGTATTTGTGCTGATAATTGGCCGGGGCATGCTGGCTCCAGTTTTTGAGTTGCTTTTGGTTTTGGGCCACTTGCTGTAGATAAATCCCCTTTTCTTCGGGCGAGGCATCCGGAAAATGTGCCAAAAGTGCCAAAGAATAATAGAAATTATGGACCGGCAAGAACAACATTCCCATTACCCCGTCGCGGTAATGCTCGGCCAGGCGGGCATTGCGCACCGCCCCGACATAGTCGCCAAAGAGATAGCTGAGCATGGTTTTGGCCTGATACGCCACAAACACCAGCGTAAGGTGTTGCTGGCTTATAAACCGAGGAATTTCTTCCTCTTCATCAAAGTATTGGCCCTGCAAGGTGAGCGGGTCGCCATTGTCTTGGAGCAATATCTCAATCATCTGCTGCCAGGGAGTAAGATAATGGCGGTGGAAAGTTTGTTTGAGTTGCTCAATCAGGGCTAAGTTTTGGACATATTTCTGCCGAAGCGATTCCAGGCTAATGCCCATCAGGAAAGAATAATGACAAGACTCGACAATGTTGTAAGAGGCAAACTCTATTTCGCCTGTTTCCAAACCAATCTGAATGGCTTCAAAATAAGGCTTGCGGGTGGCCCGGGCGGGTTCTTTCCAGTGCATCACCGTAGAAACGTAGATGTTTTCTACTTTGGAGCGAAAGAAAGGCGCGTTCATTTTGTCCAGGAGGGTTACGGCCAGCTTACCAAATTGATAGCCCCGGCCAATGTCCTGGGCTTCGCCGCAAAGTAAGCCCCCATAGAAAGCGTAGCCTACACAAGAAGAAGCCGAGTTGCCATACCGAATAGAAAGATTAACCATGGTATAGGTAATCTTCCGAAACATCTCCGGGTGTACGGTCCAGGCTGGCGAAATGATGCTGTCCATAATTTCCATAGCCGCCTGCACCTCTTCATTTTCGTTGAAAGGAAGCCCCAAAATTTTATCCACTTCAATATCGGGGTGGGGGGCCTCAGCCAGCGGAATATTGAGCATCTCCAGCACTTGGAGGCCTGTTTCCAGGGCACTTTGCAAATCGCTCCGGGCAATATGGTATTGCATTTCAATCTCAAAAGCGGGCATTTTGTCCAGCGTATTATGGGCTTTCTCCAAAAAAAGCTGGATATACTCTTTGGTGCGCTGCCAATCGCCTTTAAGAAAGCTCACCTGAATCAATTCGGCATAGATGAGCAAAGTAAAGTTATAGTCTGATTCCCAGGCCTCCGGGGGCAGGAGCTCGGCGGCCACCTTAAGATAAGCCGAGGCGGGTTTGTAAGCGGCAGAATCTTTGGCTTTTCTTCCGGCTTCCAGGTTGAGCCCGGCCAGAAAACGCCGCTCTGTGGGGTCTTGAAGCAATTCCCGGCCAAAATTCCATTGGTTGACAATGTCAAACAAAAAGTTTTCGCGCTGCGCTATCGGAATATGGGTCAGCAGCAAACGGCCAATATTGAGGTGGATTCTTTGTCGCTCGTCATCCGGGATAAGCGAATATACTGCCTGCTGGATGCGGTCGTGGGCAAATTTATAGTCATCTTCCAAAGGCACAATCAGCCCTTCCATGAGCGCTGGCTCGAGCACTTCGTGGGTATGGCCAATATCTTCGGGGGCTCCCGTTTCATCTACGATGGCCAAAATCTGCAAATTGAAACGATTGCCGACGCAAGAAGCCAGTTTGAGCAAATCCAGGGTATAGCCTGGCAGTTTGCGCACCTTATCGGCCATAAAATTGACCACATTGTCGGTGATGTTCAAAGCCCGAATGCGGGCTATGTCCCAATGCCAGCGGGCCTGTTCCTGATCAAAGAGCAGCAAGCCGTCTTCGTAGAGCGAAAGCAGCATCTGGCGCACAAAAAAAGCATTGCCCTGGGTTTTTTGATAAATCAATTCAGATAGATTCTGAATATCGTCTTCATCGGCCCGGAGCGATTCCCGAATCATATCCCGGACGTGCTCCGGGCTGAGATTGCTCAGGGTGATTTCTCCAATTTTGACCTCTTCTTCCCGGATTTCCTCCACCGTCAACATAAAAGGATGAGTTTCGCTGACCTCGTTTTGGCGATAGGCCCCAATGAGCAAGAGATAGCCGCCCGTGCGCTCGGTGAGCAGATTTTTGAGCAGGTTGAGCGAAGCGGCATCGGCCCATTGCCAGTCGTCAATAAAAATGACCAGAGGATGTTCGCGTCTTGAGATTACATTCAAAAAATTTTGAAAAACAAGTTTGAAGCGGTTTTGGGCTTCATTGGCTCCCAGCTCCAGGACTTCGGGCTGCTTGCCAATGATGAGCTCGAGGGCCGGAATGACATCCGTGAGCACCTTGCCGTTATTGCCAACGGTTTTGAGGATTTTTTGCTTCCAACGCTCCAACTCGGTGGCACTTTCGGTCAGGAGTCGGTTGACAAAGCTCTTAAAGGCCTGGATAAAAGCAAAATAAGGAATATTGCGCTGAAACTGGTCAAACTTTCCTTCTACAAAATAGCCTCTTCGGTCGGTAATGGGCCGATAGATTTCGTGCACGAGGGCCGATTTACCCACCCCGGAATAGCCCGCCACCAAAAACAGCTCGGTATAGCCCTGCAAGGTACGCTCGAAAGCATCAAGCAATTGCCCGATTTCGGGCTGGCGGCCATAGAGTTTCTGAGGAATCTCAAACTTGCCCGAAAAGTCGCGCTGCCCCAGCTCGAAAGCTTGAATGCTGCCTTTTTCGGACCATTCCTGGGCGCAGCGCGCCAGGTCGTATTTCAGGCCAAAGGCCGACTGATAGCGGTCTTCGGCATTTTTGCGCATTAGTTTAAGAATGATTTCGGAAATAGGCAAGGGCAGTTCGGGATTGAACAAATGGGGAGCCTGAGGACTTTGGGCCAGGTGGCTATGCACCAGTTCCATTGCATCATCACTTTGAAAAGGCAGCCGCCCGGCAAACATTTCGTATAAAAGCACCCCAAAAGAGTATAAGTCGGAGCGAAAATCGACCACCCGGTTCATACGCCCGGTTTGTTCCGGGGCAATATAGGCCAGGGTTCCTTCCAGTTTTTCGGGGTTGCTCTGGTTTTTGCTTCTGTGCGTATAGCGGGAGGAGATGCCAAAATCAATAATGATAGGCTCGCCCTGGTCATTGAGTAAGATATTTTTGCTGTCAATGTCTTTATGGATCACATGGGCCTGGTGAATTTCGCCTAAAACCGTGCAAATCTGGATGGCCAAGGAAAGCAATTCGGGTAAATCACGCTTTTTTTCCAGGAGATACTCTTTGAGTGTCTGACCGGCAATAAATTCCAGCACCAGGGCGGGCTTGCCTTCATACTTGGTTTTGGCTAAAACCCGGCGGATGCCTTTCTGGGAAAGATGTTGGGTGATTTCGTATTCGTTATAAAAAGCGGCCAGTTGGGCAGGGCTGGCTTGTTCTTCCTTGATAACCTTAATGGCAATCGGCACTCCCCATTCACTGGATTCCTGATAATAAACAATGGCATTATTTCCTTCAAAAAGCACTTCTGATTTGGCGGCCAGCATATTTTCCTCTTTTGTGGATGGCAATTGATTTCGATGATTTTTTGTGATGTTCTGTTTCAGAAGAATGCGTGGTGATGACATGGGCCCGACAAGGCCATCATCACCTTTGCAAAAAGAGTGCAAGAATTTGGCCGAAAAGCCCAACCTGGTTAGTAAAATGCACACCCTCCCCTGCTAAACACCGGGAAAAGCCTTGTAAAAGTCAATATTTAGCTTTTTTGGAGAAGAAATAGCAAAATTTGAAAACCAATCTTTTTTTTTTCGTATTAGATTATATTTACAAAATTTTATATTTCTGATTCTGGAAAACAAAGCCAAGAGAAATTGAATCTTATGCACAACCAAAATCCTTTTAATTTGCTCACCATACGATTAGGCCAGCATTCGCTGCCTATTCTTCCCCCCACAGATTTGCATTTTAGCAATGCGACCTTAGAAATGCTCAATTTTTTGGACAAGTCAAACCTCTTTGCTGCCAGACCAAACCAAGCCTTACTCGACCTGGGTAGCCCGGGCGGCCTATTTGGCCTTTATGCGGGCAAAAAAGGGATGGACGATGTATCGCTGGCTTTTCCTAACTCGGCACAGCTTGGGATAGCCGAGAAAATCTGGCACTGCATCAGTTTTCTTAACTTTAAAAACCCAAAGT
>JAAUUB010000061.1 GCA_012031215.1 Microscillaceae bacterium
CGCCGGACAGATTCAGGCTTTTTTGACTTTCCGGTGGACCACCTCAATGGCTCGGCTGTATTTGTGCCTTACATCGAGAGTTTGAACCTGGATAACCTGGTTTTTGCCGCCCCGGACGTAGGCGGCGTGGGCCGGGCCCGGGGCTATGCCAAGATATTCAAAGCCGATATGGTGGTGTGTGATAAGCACCGCAAACGCGCCAACGAGATTGCCTCCATGCAAGTAATTGGCGATGTGGAAGGTGCTAATGTGATTTTGGTAGATGATATCATTGATACCGGAGGCACGATTTGCCGGGCGGCCGAAACCATTCTGGACAAAGGGGCGGCCTCGGTGCGGGCGGTTTGCACCCACCCGCTTTGCTCCGGAAAGGCCTACGAAAACCTGGAAGCTTCGCCACTGGCCGAAATAGCCGTAACCAATACGATTCCGCTCCGGCGCGAATCTGTAAAAATAAAGGTAATGAATGTGGCCCAACTATTTGCTACGGCTATCCGAAGGGTACACGATTACGAATCTATTAGTTCTTTATTTATTGACTCTAATTAATTCCATCCTGATTGATAATTGATGAGGGGCTAGCGAACTGGTCATTTTCATCGCAAATTGTACTCATAAAATGAAAAAAATAGAATTGCTTGCCTATAAGCGCGATGACCTGGGCAAACGTACCGCCAAAAAACTGCGCGAAGAAGCCATGGTGCCGGGCGTATTGTATGGTAATAACAATACCCTAATACACTTCTACTCGCCTATGATTCTCTTCCGGGAATTGGTTTATACGCCTGATTTTTATCAAGTGGAACTAAATGTAGAAGGTGATATCTATCATTGTATTCTGCAGGACATTCAGTTTCATCCCATCAGCGAAATTATTATGCACGTTGATTTTATGGAGCTAGACCCGGCCAAGAAAGTGAAAGTAGAAATTCCGGTTCATTTTGTGGGGAACTCTCCCGGCGTGCAGGCGGGTGGCCGCTTGATGGCCAAGCTCAAAAAGGTGAAAGTAAAAGCCCTTCCCGGCGATTTGCCTGAATACATCGAGGTAGATATTTCGGATTTGCAGCTTGGTAAGTCCGTGAAAGTAAAACAGATACAGCCCGAAAACTACGAGATTTTGGTCAATCCGGCGGTGCCTATTGCTTCGGTGGAAATTCCCCGGGCACTGCGCAGTCGGCAGGGAGCCGCTTCTTAATGCGTTTTTGGAAAAAACTATGGCGAGGCCTTGCTTCTCTAAAAGCAAGGCCTCCCCTAGATGCATTGGGCAAGGAAGAACCTATGAAATACCTCATTGTTGGCCTGGGTAATCCCGGACCTGAGTATGTGCATACCCGGCATAATGTCGGCTTTATGGTGCTCGATCGCCTGGCCGAAGCCCAATCCAGCTCTTTTCAAATCGCCAGGCTTGCCGAAAAAGCAGAAATCAAACACAAGGGCCGCACCCTGATACTCCTCAAGCCCAGTACTTTTATGAACCTGAGCGGAAAGGCCGTACAATACTGGCTCACCCAATTCAAAATCTCCCGCGAAAACTTACTGGTCATAGTAGATGACCTGGCTTTGCCTTTTGCTAAATTAAGGCTACGCCCCAAAGGCTCCGCTGGGGGGCACAATGGGCTGACTCACATCGAGCAACTCTTGCAAACCGACCAGTATGCCCGGCTGCGCTTTGGCATTGGCAATGACTACCCAAAAGGCAAACAGGCGGAATATGTACTGAGTGAATTTGACCTCAACCAACAAACCGAGCTGGAAGCCGCCCTCGACCGCGCCGCCGAAATAGTACTCGCTTTCGCCACCCTCGGTCTTGAGCGCACCATGACCCAGTTTAATGAATAATAATGCAAAATTGCCCCGTTTTGGCGCAAAGCTTGCAAATCTTTTGTAGTTTTAAGCTGCATTTTTCAACTTTATAAAAGGTGGCCTGGAATTGTATCAACTGTGAGTCGGCCAACGACTACCAAAACGTGCATTGCGAAGTTTGCGGCTACGAACGCTATTTCTCTATCCGTGAAGTCAATGCCCTCCTGGCCGAACAGGCCGAAGAACCCAGCGATGTAAAAAAGGTGCAAGCCAGCTACAAAAGGGTCAATACGGTCAACAAAAAACTGCGCCAGGATAATAAAGAATTACAGGATAAAATAAATGATTTGCAACGTTTCTACGACCGTTACGCCCATGAGGTAGAACGTCGGGAGCAAGGCCTCCGGCAACTCCGCGCCCAAAACCGTCGCCTTGGCATCGGCATGGTCATTGGTGGCTTGCTGGTATTGCTTTTTATGCTGGCCCGGGTCAAGGTAGAGTTTATCTTCTAAATACCTGTTTATTTCTTCTTCTTCCAAAATTTTGTATGCATACACCGCCCTCTGCTCAAGACTGGATTGCGCACCTTCAATTAGCACCGCACCCCGAAGGAGGCTATTACCGAGAAACGTACCGTTCTTCCGAGGGCTTTGCGGGCACCGGCGATTTTCCGGCGGCCCGTTCCTGGGCCACGGCTATCTATTTTTTGCTTACATCCGATACTTTTTCGGCCTTTCATCGCATCCGGGCCGATGAAATCTGGCATTTTTATGCCGGAGCGCCCCTGGATATTTATCAGTTATTTCCTGGCGGGGGCTTGCAAACTATCCGGCTTGGCCCCGAAATCCAAGCCCCGCAGGTCTTGCAGGCGGTGGTTCCGGCGGGGGTGTGGTTTGGTGCCAAAGTGGTTCATCCCGCCCCGGATGCCTATGCCCTGGTGGGCTGTACAGTGAGTCCGGGCTTTGATTTTCGCGATTTTGAACTGGCACAATGCCAGCCCCTAAGGGCTCTTTTTCCTGAGCAGGCCGCGTTGATTGCCCAACTAACCCGGTCTTAAATAAATTTAATGCCTTATCGCGCATTTTGTGCCTCATCAAGCATCGCTTCTCCAAAGTGCTATACTTTATTTTAAACGATTTGCAAACTGTGGTTTGGGATTGACAGGGCAATGTCAGAGATTTGCGCCGGATTTGTGATACCGCTCTACCTTAGCCTTTGCTATTTTGGAAAAACGACCACCCGGGCCTGGGTTTTGCTGCTACTGATGGCGGCTATCTGGGGCAGCTCTTTTATCTTGATAAAAAAGGGATTATTGGCTTTTTCGCCTACCCAAACGGCCACCATCCGGGTAAGTGCGGCGGTACTCACCCTGCTTCCCTTTGCTTTGACCGCGCTAGGACGATTTCCGAGACGGCTTTGGCCCTATCTGCTTGGCTCAGGCTTGATGGGAATTTTGTTGCCGGCCTTTTTGTTTGCCTTTGCCCAAACCCGGCTCGATAGTGCTGTGGCCGGAGTATTGAATGCCCTTACCCCGGTGTTTACCTTGCTGGTAGGGATGAGCTTTTTTTAAGACCCCTTTGGCCCGCAACCAGCTCATTGGGGTTATGATTGGGTTTTTGGGGGCCTTTAGCCTGGTCGTAACGCGCACCGAAGCCCGCCCACTGGCTTTTAATACCGCTGGCTTGCTCGTGATTGTTGCCACCATTTTATATGGCATCAACAGCAACTGGATTAAGAAATACCTTACGGGCTATCCCCCGCTGGAAGTGGCCAGTCTTTCGCTGTTCATCATCAGCCCGGCGGCTTTGGGTGGCCTGTGGCTTACGGGGGTGTTTCCGGCTTTGCAAACCCAGGCCGGTGCGGGTGTGGCTGCGGCTTACCTCATTTTGCTGGGCATTTTTTCTACGGGCCTGGCCACGGTGCTTTTCTATCAATTGATACAAATGACCTCGGCAGTATTTGCCAGTTCGGTAACCTATCTGATACCTTTGGTGGCTTTGATGTGGGGCACACTGGATGGCGAAAGCATTGGCCTGGCACAATTGGCGGGGATGGGGATTATCTTGCTGGGGGTTTGGCTTATCAACCAAAGAAAAGCCGTCGGAAATAAAGCCTGGGCAGCTTTTGGCTTTATTCCGCAAAACATGCTGCCCAGGCTCAGAAAAATGCTTTTTATACTGCTTTCACAATTACCTCGATATTGCCCCGGGTGGCTACCGAATAAGGGCATATCTGATGGGCTTCTTCCACCACTTGCTGGGCTTCTTCCAGACTGAGATTGGGAAGGTGTACGTCTAATTGCGCCGCGATGGTGTACACATTGTCTTCGCTTTTGCCCAGGCTCACTTTGGCATCAATAGAAAAATTGCTGATGTCCCGTCCTTTGGCAATGACCCCCATCGCACCCCCAAAGCAGGCCGCATAGCCCGCCGCAAAAAGCTGCTCCGGATTGGTTTTGCCCCCGGAACCGCCCATCGCGGTTGGGGTCGTAACATCAAAATCAAGGATACCATCCGATGAGCGAATATGGCCATTGCGCCCGCCCGTAGAAGTAACCTCCGCCGTGTAGAAAGGAGTAATCTTAATCATCTTCTTAAAGTTTTGTAGCGTAGAATAAATCAAGGCCAAAATAAAAAGAAAAAAGGAATTTGACTTTGATTTTTGAATGTGGCTGTTTACCAAATGCCCCATTCTATCAGGAGTGTTTTGAGCCGGCCCTCGTCGGTGCGGCCATAATAATCCCGAAAAAAACCCAGAAAATATTTTTCTTTATCGGCTTCTTCAAGTTTTTGCTTGCGAACAAAACGCGCCATCAACGCATAGGTTTCCCTGACCTCCGCCTCGGACAAAAATACTGGCTGAAACCGAGTCAGAATGGTGGCACTCGAGGGCCCCGCTTCATAGTGGTAAATCTCTACGGTTTTGAGAAAATCGGGCGCAAAGGATTGCCCCATTTTATCGCGCCGCAAATCCTCGGCGCGTAAAAATATTTTTTGCCCGGCAAAAGGAATGGTACGCACTATTTTTGGTCAGGCACCTCAATCCGATACATAAACCCCGCATTAGCTCCCAGGGGATAAGCATCCGGGCTCAAATGGATGGCCAGCTCCGGCCCGACAATATAAAAAGTATCCAGGCCCAGAAAAGCGGGCAGGTCTTCTACTTCGGCCTGCGTGCCCCGGGTGCTAAATGCCGATTGGGTTTTGAAAGGATTGAGCAGGTCGGCGGCATAGCCAATCAATTCATTTTCGTTGCCGGTGAGTCGGGAAGGACTTAGCACATAGCGCCCCCTTTGGTTGCTTATAATCACGGCCCGGTCGCTGGTTCCCGAAAATTTGATACGGTCGCTCGGCCGAAAGGTCATCCCCCGCACCATGTCTTTCCTCAGGCTCAGGTTGCGAATACCCCCTTTTACATACAAGGCCATTAATTTCTCAGACTGGCTTTGTACCGGATGCATTCCAGCCAAGCACAGGCAGATGCTGATGATAAATATGATGCGCATGTTTTTTTGCTAAAAATACTCAAGATTTGGAAAAAATCTGGCCTTATAAAGGCCTCAAAACCAAGAATAGCCCTTCCGGGGAGATGAAAATGTTAAAAATTCAAAAAACTACGAAAAAATTCGTAGATAAATTTGGAAATACGAAACTCATCGTATAAGATTGCGCTACGAAAGAAATCGTAGTTTAAAACCAAACCATACTACTATGAACAAACCCACTGAAGCCGAGCTGGAAATCCTGCGCGTCTTGTGGCAAAAAGGCCCCGCCACCGTACGCTTCGTACACGAGGCCCTAAATGCCCAACGCCCGGAGGACCAGCAAATCGGCTACACGACTACCCTCAAAATGATGCAACTCATGACCGACAAGGGCCTGCTGAATCGGGACGCTTCGCAACGCACCCACATCTTCAAAGCCGAACTGAGCGAAGAAGCTACCCAAAAGAGCCTGGTTGAAAGGCTTTTGGACACGGCCTTCGGCGGCTCGGCCAAGAAACTGGTAATGCAGGCCCTGGGCCAAAGCAAGACCAGCCGCGCCGAACTTGAAGAAATTAAAAAATTAATCCAAGACATGGAGAAAGGAGAATCATCATGAAATTTGCCACTGAACTCTACTCCCGCCCGCTGATGGAATCATTGGGTTGGGCTATTTTGCACTCGCTCTGGCAGGGGGCACTCATTGCGCTACTGTTGGCCCTGGCCTGGCTGGCTATGCGTAAGAATTCTTCCCGCCTGCGCTATTTTGTGGCCACTACGGCATTGTTCAGCTTGTTTGTGCTTACTGTCCTTACCTTATGGAGCTATTATCGAGTCGCTCCGGCCGAAGCGTCCGCCCCGAGTACCGCCGTTTTTTACAATCTGCTCACGCCATCGGATACCCCTGCCCCCGCGCAAATACGCCCGATTGCAAGCCCCTGGAAAGTTTTTCGGGCGGAGTTTGAGGCCTATTTTCATAATCACTTGCCACTGATTGTGAGTATCTGGACACTGGGCGTGTTCATATTGATGCTGCGATTTCTGGGCGGGCTGGCCTATCTCCAACGCCTGAAACATTACAAAACCTTTGCGGTAGCGCCGCTTTGGCATCAAAAAATGGCCGACCTGGCCGAGGCCTTGCAAGTTCGCCAAAAGGTTCGTTTGCTGGAATCGGCCCTGGCCCAGGTACCGATGGTGATTGGCTATCTCCGCCCGATGATACTACTCCCTATTGGCACTATCAGTGGTCTTACTCCTTTGCAGGTAGAAAGCATCCTGGCCCACGAACTGGCTCATATTCGCCGACACGACTATCTGATTAATCTGCTCCAATCTCTTGTAGAGATTGCCTTATTTTTTAATCCTTTTGTCTGGTGGATTTCGGCCGCCGTGCGCGAAGAGCGGGAAAACTGCTGTGATGACCTGGCCGTGCAGGTAACGGGCGATTCCCTCACTTTTGCCAAGACCCTGGTAACGCTGGAAGCCCGCCGGGGGCACTATCCTGAACTGGCCATGGCCCTGGCCGGGCAGTCGGGCGGCTTGCGGCAAAGGGTCATGCGGCTGATGGCCCAAAAAAATCGTAAATCCACTTTTTCCGAAGGCTTTCTTTCGGCCCTGGTACTGGTTTTTTGCCTCGGCCTGGCCACCTACAACGCCCACGCCCACTATGTGCTTGACAAAACGGCGGTGAAGTTATGGAAAGATTTCACCCAAACGGTAACTCCGCAAATGGAGGAAAAGAACCCGCCCGCTGAACCTGTGGCTCCCCAAAGTCCCCAGACACCGAAGGCCCCGGCCCACCCGCTGGCGCCCGAAGACACCATTCGTTTTGGTAAAGATTTTATGATTGTAACCAATCGGCGGGGGGAAATAGAGATTTATAAAAGCGACAAAAAGCTCACCGAAGAAGAATATGGCCAATATGCCGACCAGTTTTCGGTAGAGGACAACGAGGTCAAAGTCAATCCCAATGCCCTGGCCGGCGAAGGGCTGACGATTCGCAGCAGCCCCCGGTCGGAAAAGGACTTTCCCAGTTCATTTTATTTTAGTGCACCAAAAGTACCCGAGCTTATCTTTGCGCCTCCCTACCCGGATAAGCGTGCTTTGGTCATGCCCCCTGTGCCGCCCCTAAGCCCCTTAGTGCCGCATTTTCCCTTTTTTGAAAAAGGGGCTATCATCTGGGCCAACCCCGAAGATTTAGATTTTGATTTTGATTTCAATTCTGATTTCGACACCGATAGCCCCGAGTGGAAAGAACACTGGGAAGAATTCGGCAAAAACTTACAGGAAACCCTCAAAAAATATGAGGCGGAAAGCAAGCGCTATTCTGAAGAAGCCCAACGTCGTTATTCAGAGGCAATGCAACGCTATGCCGAATCTATGCAGCGCTATGCCGAACGTATGGAAGAATACCACCGCAATCGGGCCGAATTAGAAAAACGCCAAGCCGAACAGGCCGAAGAATACCAACGCAATCGTATCATCATCCAGGAACGACAGCGCGAAAAAGCGGAAAAGTACCGTGAAAATAGGCGTAAAATTGAAGCCGAAATGCGTAAAGATGGTTTGCTCAAAGGAGACCTCACCCGGCTGGAAGTTGACAGTAATGCCAAAATCATTCGGGTGCAGGGAAAAAAACTGGAAGGCGAACAACATGAAAAGTACAAAAAGCTCTTAAAAGAATATTTTGATTGGGATTTGGATAAAGAGGGCTTTCACTTCCAGATGCACGAACATTAAACTTTTTGCGCTTTCTATGCAGAAAATCCGGTCATTCAGGGCCGGATTTTTTTATGCCCTTTTTGAAGGACTTGCCTGCTTTTTTCATCAGGTCGCTTTATTTGTGCAGGTGCCGACGCAAAGCGCGGTAAACCCGAATCAAAGGCCGGGGCAAATACAGGTGGCGGTAGTGTAATTTATACCAATGCCGAAGCCCTACTTCGTCCAGGGCCGGACGATGGATAAAATCCAGAAACCGGCGGGCCTCGGCATAGCGGCTTTGGGCATAGTGTTCATCGGCCCTAAGCAAGAGATAATAATTCAGGGCAGCCTCTGCCAGTTCGGGCTCAATATCCGGCAGGTTTTTTATTTGATAATCCGGCATAAGGGCGGCTTCTTTTTTTAAAAAACGGGCGTAGGACTTTAGCCGGGTTTGGCGGGCCAGCGCACAGTAGTAGGTATCGCGGTCCAGTTGAAAAAGGTCTTCATGGCGCACCGTTTTAGAATCTTTGTGGAGGCGGAAGTTGACCAACACATCCGGGATTTTGACCACCCGCTCCTGGCCAAAATGCAAGAGATACTTAATCCACCAGTCGCGGTCCATGAGGTAATGCAGGTCGGGGTCAAGGCAGCCCATTGCCTGCACTGCCTCACGGGTAAAAAACGTTGCGGGTTGGTCGGTACGGGCCCAGCCCAGGGTTTGAGCCAGGTTTCGCGGGTAGAGGTCAGTGCCATTGGTGAGGTGCGAAATGCGGTCGGGGCTTTCAAACACCCGGCAGCGCCCCCCTACTACTTGCGCTCCGGTGTCCATAAAAGTCCGGGCTACTTTCCAAAGGGTATCTTTTTCGTAAAAATCATCCGCATTGAGCCAGTTGATAATTTCCCCATTGGCTCTTATGAGACCTTTATTAATGGCATCGCTTTGCCCCCGGTCGGGTTCACTCACACAATAACTCAGGTACTTTTCGTATTTGCGAATCACCCGAAGGGTTTCGTCGGTGCTGCCTCCGTCGATGAGGATATACTCCAGATGGGGGTAGTTTTGGCCAATCACCGAGCGGATGCACTGCTCCAGGTAAGCTCCCTGGTTGAAAGAAGGCGTAATAAGGGTGATTTTGGGGAGAGATTGAAGGAGCAAAGTTTAAAAATTTAAGCGCAAACCATTAACAATCAAACGAAAATAGAACTGTGCTTTTTGCCGAAAATTTTTCTTTCGGAGCGAAAAAAATTTGAGTCCTCGCAAAAAATACAAGGCATACACATAGGCCCGGCCCCTTTCTTTTAACAAAAAAGCCATCTCGTTTTGGGTAATAAGGCGGAGTTTACGCGCTTCCTTTTCCCGGTTGGGCGCGGCTCCGGCACTGCCCGAAAGTGGTGCACCACTGTGGCCGAGGGGTCATAGACCACCTTGTAGCCCAGCTTCCGAATTTGATAGCCCCACTGCACATCTTCAAAATACATAAAATAGTCATCCGGCAGCTTTTTTCCGGGCAGTTGGTCTATCACCGCCCGCCGGGTTAGAAAAAAAGCCCCCCAAATCCAGTCCGTTTCCAGGCGGGTGCGGTGGTCAAAGAAAAAACCTTGCATCACCCTGCCTCTTTTTTGGGCCGACATCAGCTTTTGCCCACGAAAAAGCTCCAATAACTCCAGACGGAGTGAAGGAAAGCGATTGGCCACGTGCTGCACTCGCCCGTCGGGAAAAATCAGGCGGCAAGACAAGGCCCCGATTTTTGGGTCGGCTTGCATCTGGGCCAACATCGGGCACAAGGCGTTGTCCAGCAGTTCGGTATCGCTGTTGAGAAGCAAAAGGAACTCCCCCCGGGCCTGAGCCAGCCCCAGGTTATTGCCTTTGGCAAAGCCCACATTTTCGGGGGATGGGATGAGCTGAATATGGGAAAAAGTCTCTAAAAAATCTGTTGCAGGCCGCTCGGTAGAGGCATTGTCCACCAGCAAGATTTCGTACTCTAGCCCCTGCACAAAGCGTAGCACGCTCGAGATACAGGCCGAGGTCAGGGCAAAGGTATTATAATTGACAATGATGATGGAAAGGGTCAAGCAATTGACGTTTGATAAAAGGGCTTCGGCCCCACTATTCAGGCTTTTTTTTGCTCAAAGATAGGACAAGAAAACGAAAAAGCCGATTCCTCCTTAATTTTACAATCCAACAAAGTAAAATTCATTTTGCCAAAAAATATGTCCAGACATGCGTACGTCTTAGCCCTTGACCAGGGTACCACCAGCTCACGCGCCATCCTTTTGACAAAAAGGGACAGGTAAAAGCCCTGGCCCAAAGGGAGTTTGAGCAGTTGTATCCCCGGCCCGGCTGGGTAGAACATAATCCCGACCAAATATGGGAGTCCCAGATTACTGTCTTGATAGAAACCATTGCCAAAGCCCGGGTAAGCTGGGAAGAAGTGGCCGCGCTGGGCATCACCAACCAACGCGAAACCACGATTGTCTGGGACCGGGCTACGGGCATCCCCGTTTACAATGCCATTGTCTGGCAAGACCGAAGGACCGCCTCCCGCTGCGAGGCCTTGCGACAGCAGGGATGGGAAAAAAAGATTCAGGCCAAGACGGGGCTGGTGCTGGATGCCTACTTTTCGGCTACCAAAATTCAATGGATACTCGAAAATGTGCCGGAAGCCCGCAGCCGAGCTGAAAAGGGAGCCCTGGCTTTTGGCACCGTCGATAGCTGGCTGATTTGGAAACTCACCAAGGGCCAACAACACGCCACTGATGTCAGCAATGCTTCGCGCACGATGTTGTTTAATATCCACAGTCTGACCTGGGACAAGGAATTGCTCGATATTTTCCAGATTCCGGCGGCTATGTTGCCCGAGGTGAAATCCTGCGCCGAATGGTATGGCGATACCCAAACCGACTTGCTGAAGACCTCGCTTCCCATAGCCGGAGTGGCCGGCGACCAGCAAGCTGCCTTGTTTGGGCAGATGTGTATAGATAAAGGCATGGTCAAAAACACCTACGGCACGGGCTGTTTTATGGTCTTAAACACGGGTGAACAGGTCATTCGCTCCCAAAACCAATTGCTCTCTACCATTGCCTGGCAGCTCAATGGCCAAACCACCTATGCCCTTGAGGGCAGTGTGTTCATCGCCGGGGCAGTCATTCAATGGCTGCGTGATGGTTTGAAAATTATCCAGTCAGCCCCCGAAAGCGAAAGCCTGGCCTTGGAAAAGCAGGACAATGGCGGGGTGGTGTTTGTGCCCGCGCTGAGTGGCCTGGGGGCTCCTCATTGGAATCCAAACGCCCGGGGAATGATGATTGGCATCACCCGGGGGACTACCTCGGCCCACATCACCCGAGCGGCCCTTGAGAGCATCGTCCTACAAACCAAAGATGTGCTGGATGCCATGGTGGCCGATACCCAAAGTCCGATTACAGAGCTAAGGGTGGATGGGGGAGCCGTAGCCAACAATCTGTTGATGCAACTTCAGGCCGATATTGGCCAATTCAGAGTGGTCAGGCCTCAAACTCAGGAAACCACCGCCCTGGGGGCGGGCTATTTTGCCGGTCTGGCTATAGGGTTCTGGAAAGACATCGACGAAATCAAAACCCAATGGCAGGTCAATCGGGTTTTTAGTCCTCAAATGCCTTTGGAACAGGTAAAAACCCTGGAAAGGCAATGGCAAAAAGCACTCCATCGCGCCAAAGACTGGGCCGATGAGGATTAAAACACTGCCTCTAAAATGGCCGCTAAGCCAGACAAGGAAAACTAAAAGCCTTCGGGCGGGCTGGTGCGTTGCCCATCCCAATCAATCCAAAAGGTATCATTTCCTATCCTTACCCGGGCTTTGCCCCCACTAAAGCTCTCGGCATAGTCAAACTGAGGAGCAAGGCGCATGGTGCCGTTTTGGTCTATGTAGCCATACTTGCCAAAATAGTTGACCACGGCCCGGTTTTCGTGAAAAGGGTAGGCATAATCATAGCTGGGGAGTACTACTTCCGTTCCGTTTTCGTCCAGATAGCCCCAAAGCCCTTTGCGTTTGAAGGTTGCCCGGTTTTCCCGGTATTCGCCCACATGATAGACATTGGGCAGCACTTTTCCCTCCCGGTTGATGTAAAGGGTCTTTCCATTTTTCTTCACCATCGCGACGTAACCCTGAAAATCAAAGGCATTTTCATAAATCAGCGGAATTACCTCCTCCCCTTTTACATTGATAAAGCCATACTTCCCGTCTTGGCGTACCAGGGCTAGCCCGCTACGAAAATGATTGGCCCAGTCGTATTTAATCTCGGTAAGTGCTTGCCCATTTTTATCTACCAGGCCCATTTTTTTATTTTTCATCACCCAGGTAACTTTTTCGGCCTCAAAATCCCAGACGGCATCAAAGTTTGGGTTATTGACCAAGTGCATCTTCTCCTGAAAGGCGGTCAGTTCGGCTTTGACTTTTTGGTGGCCATATTTGCGGTACATTTCCTCCATCTGGCGTTCGTATTTGTTATTGACGGCGGCAATGGCAGCAAATACCAGCCCGGCAAAGATTAAGAGCGCAGGCAGCAATCCTTTGGTAGCGTGCGAAGTCGACGAAGCCGGACGATAAGACACAGGCTTCGGACTTGTGTTTTTCTTAGAGGCGCGCCGACGCAGCAAATAAGGACGGGCTTGTTTTTTTGACAAGGCCTTGCACCAGTCCTGGGCCGAAGCCCGACGAGCGGGCAGATAATGGCCGTGCTCAAAGGTATTCATAAAAAGCTGGCGCAGGTCTCGGGGTAGCTCTTTGAAACGCTGGTGTGGTTCGGGAATGGTCTCAAAATGTGCTTTTTTTTCTCCCTGGGGAAACAAACCCTCGGCAATCTTTTGCTCATTGGTATTGAGGTGGCTGTATTGGCCGCGGGTTGTGCCGGCGTAGGGGTGTATGCCAAACAAAATTTTATACAAAATAACGGAGAGCGAAAAGCGGTCCCAGGTTTCGCTGATGAGGTCTTCGCGAAGGTTCAGTTCTTTAAACTCCGCCGGGCTATATTCCTGGGTAAATTTTTCGGCGGGAAAAAGTAATTCATAACCATCGCTGATGGCAATAGAGTCAATATCCACCATCGAGATTTTTCCGTCCAGGCGCAGGCGGACATTTTCGGGCTTGATGTCCACAAAGGTAAACCGGCGGCTTCGGTGAATTTCATTGACCGTGGCGGCCAGGTTATAGCATACTTTCATCCGGTTTTGCATTCCGGCTCGGGTGTGGCGGTCATAGCGGCTCTGCCATTCCGGACCGAGACGGGTGGGCAGCTTGAGATGGCAGAGGGCGTTGAGGTCGGCTTCGCCGGGAGCGAGGGCCATCAAAAACCCGGCAAACTGCCCGTTTTGGTAAATCAATTGTTCGGGAAAAATAACCGAATCCGGCTCGCGGAGTCTTGGCTGATGCAAAATAAGATAGCGGATTTTATCGGCCAGGGCCTGGGCTTTGGGAATATCTTTATACAGCTTGACCACCTTTTCGTGGTAGGGAAGTGGGGCCAAGACCCGGTAGATGCGCCCCTCCGCTCCTTCTCCTATCACCTCCGGGCAAAGCTCCAGAGAATGGCCGTGCTGGTTTTGAACAAAGATTGACATACGGTTTGAATGGTTAAAAGGTCAAAAGATTTTATTTAGGCCCGCCATACGGCTTTTTATTTTCCCTCAAGTCAGATGCTGATTTGGCCCCAACTGCCAATTTCGGGCAGGGGCTGAATGGTTCCTTCCTGGGAATGGGTAATCACGCCCACACTATTGCTGAGCCATTGGAAAAATTCCACAAAATTCAAACCCATTAGCTTCATTGGGGGGGTGTTGGGATGGGCAATGTAGCGCAACATCTCCATATTGGCCTCCTGCACACCAATTGGAAAAAAGGTAAATTTTTTTTTCGTTTACTCCCTGGTTGATGTCAAACATCAGCTGCTCCATGTCCTGGTCAGCATCGGCATCCCCATCCGTAAATAAAAAGATAAAAGGCCGATAATAAGGCTGCCCTGTTTTGCGATACCAGATTTTGCGGTAATTGACCTTGATGATGGCTTCTTTGACCGCCTCTGCCAGGCGGGTAGAGCCTCCGGCCTGCAAGTTTGGCATTTGAAAATGGCGCAAAAGGGCCGGCTCCTGTATGCAGCGTATCTTGCTCTCAAAAGTAATAAGGCAAACCTCGAGGCGTTCGGCGGCCGTTTCGTCCTTCATAATCTGGTAATAAAACGCTTGCAGGCCCCGGTTCAATTCGGCGATAGGCTCCCCTACCATAGAACCGGACACATCCAGCACCAAAACACAAAGGCATTTTTGTTCAAAATTATCAGGAGTTTCGGCCACAAAGTCGTTTTGAGCCATTTTCTTCTTTTTATTTTAAAAATAAGCAAATTTTTGGTCTTTTTCCCAAATTTCGCCCAAGCTTTTTTAAGGGCGGGATAGCCTCTTTGGTGCTGGTTCTAAAACCAAAGCCGGGAACCGAGGGTTTAGCACTTGAACACTTTATCTTTGTGCAATGAACAAACACGACATGCAAGCCCGCATTGGGGTATTACTGGTCAACCTGGGCACCCCGGATAATCCGAAAACACCCGCCGTGCGGCGCTATTTGCGCGAATTTCTGATGGACGGCCGAGTCATTGATGTGCCTTTCCTCACCCGGTTTATACTTGTAAACGGCATTATTGCCCCTTTTCGTGCCCCAAAATCGGCGCGTGAATACCAAAAACTTTGGACCCCCGAAGGTTCCCCGCTCAAAATCTATAGCGAAAAAAGCCAGGTGCTTCTTCAGGAAGCCCTCGGTCCGGAGTATAAGGTCGTTTTAGGGATGCGCTATCAAAATCCCAGCCTGGAATATGCCCTCGGCCAGCTCAAAGACCAGGGCCTGGAAAAAATCATTGTAATTCCCCTCTTTCCCCAGTATGCCTCGGCCACTACGGGTTCGGTGCATGATAAGGTGATGGAACTGGTGCGCAAATGGCAGATTATCCCTGAAATGGAGTTTGTGCATAATTTTTACCATCACCCCCGCTTCGTGGAGGCTTTTAAAATTATTGCGCAAAAATACCTTGAAGAAGAAACTTACGACCATTTTGTATTTTCTTATCATGGCCTGCCAGAGCGACAAATTCGCAGGGGCGATGCCAGTGGGCTATGCCTGAAAAAAGCCCAAGAAAATCCCGAACTGGCCGGACAGCCTAATTGCTGTGCCCAGATACACCCACACAACCAGAGCTGCTACCGCGCCCAATGTTTTGAAACCACCCGCCAACTGGTACAGGCCCTGGGCATCCCGGAAGAAAAATACACGGTTTGCTTTCAGTCCCGGCTAGGAAGGGCCGAATGGGTGAAGCCTTATACCGAAGACCTGGTAAAGGAACTGGCCAAAGCCGGGGTCAAGAAGGTATTGGCGTTCTCGCCGGCTTTTGTGGCTGACTGCCTTGAGACCACCATTGAGGTCGGCGAAACCTACAAAGAAGAATTTGAGGAGTTGGGCGGCGAACACTGGCAACTGGTTGAAAGCTTGAACGTGCACCCACTTTGGATTAGCCTGCTCAAAGAATTGGTTTTGCCGAGGGCCTCTGTCCGAGAAAAGCCAGCCCAGATGCCCTCCACATTGTAGGCTTTTGCTTGGTTTGCTTACTGAGGCTTGGCATGCATACTGAGGCCATCTGTTTTGCGGAGGGAAAGCACATAGGTTGCCAACGCATCAATATCCTGATTGCTCAGATGCTGTTTCCAGGCGGGCATTCCCTCCTCTGAGCCGTTTAGGATAATCCCTTTTATCTGTGCTGCTTTGTCGCCATAGCGCCATTTATTGTCTTGCAGGCTGGGGCCGGCTCCTCCCACACCTTGAGGGCCGTGGCAGGCCTGGCAGTTTTCTTCAAAAATGGTTTTGCCGCTTTTTGCGAGGGCCAAGGCGGCCTTTTGGCTGATTGGGGCCTCTTTTTGGGCCAATTCCAGTCGGTCGCCGGGTTTTTCAATAGGGCGAAAGAGGGTAATGCCCGCTTTCCCGCCATATTCCGACACATAAATGTTGCCATTCCGGGTGTCCTCCACCAAGTCCAAAGGCATGTTCATTCCTGCCAGCCCAAGAGGCTTGCCATCGTAGGCTTCTACAATATCCAGATGAGGGCCTCCGGGTTCCAAAGCCATTACATCATTATAGTTATTAAAGCGGGCTACCAGTAGTTTTCCGGCCAGCCGGCCCCCAAAGACCTGGCTTTGGTACTCGATGATGCCATTGGCGGAAGCATGTTTGCCAAAATTATAGCTGAAACCCCGAAAATTGGGAGCTGGCGCGAGGCCATCGTATTCGCGATTCGGCACATCGCGGTCGCCATAATTCAAAATATATTCTCCCCGGCGGGGATTGGGATGGCCATAGTAACCGCCTTCTTCGGCCCGGGCCAGATAATCATCCTGGGCATTGGCCACCTCGGCCACCTCAGGAATATTGGTAGGCCCTTTGTACTTGACCAAGGGGTGAAGCGGCACGAATCGGGGACTTTTGGGATTTGAAGTGGGCGTATGCTCTTTGCTTTTTGAGCCATTCACCGAAACATATAACTGCCCGTTGGAATGCCAGACCAAATCATAAGCATTGCGCATACCCGTAGCATAGATGCTAAGAGGGGCATTTTTGGCAAAGGGATTATAGTTTCCCCCGCCTTCCTGGGTTTTGGCATCAATGGGCAAGTGCCGGGGCAGACGGTCAAGGTGCAAACGAAGTATAGCCCCTGACAAGAGCGACTCCTGGCGCATTTTGCCTATCAGGTCATTATCGGCATAGCCCATGCTGGTATTGCTTCCCTGAGCAATGTACAAATTACCATCCGGGCCAAAATCCAGGCTATTGGTGAGATGGTCGTAGGCTGACCGGGGCAGGTGCGTTACCACCAACTGGTGCTGAACCACCGAATCGGAATGGGTGGCCAGTTGCAAATAAGCCAGTCTGCCATCCCATTCGGGCGCGTCGTGCAATTCGGGATGATTGCTATAAGTAATCCAGGCCACCAAACTGTCGGAATGTGCGTGCGGGTCAAAGTGAAGGCCAATCATCAGTTTAGCCTGGGTTCCAAAGGGCTGAAAGGTATGTTCTAATTTTACAAAGCCATTTTCTTCTATCTTAAAACGCTTGATTTGCCCATTGAGGCAGGCCGCATAGAGCTTGCCATCGGGGCCAAAGGTCAAAGAACTGAAATAACCCTCGGCCTCGGCACCAAGGGCAATTTTCTGAAACTGTACGTCCGGCAACTGGCCAGAAGCCGCCTGGTAGTAGTAATATCGCTTTATTTCTTTTTTTAACTTGCCATACATCACTTGCCAGGGAGCAAAAACTGCCATCCCCCCCACAAAAAGGAGCAAAATGATGCCTAAAATTCTTTTTTGATTGTTTAGCTTGTTCATCGTGTTTTGTTGCTTTTGCTTTTTGATTTTTCGTCAGGTTTTTGTATTTAGTGAAGAAACGAAGCCAGGCAAGGAAGGGAAATAGATGTCTTATTAGTCCTGAATTGACAAGAATCAGTTATTTTTATGAGCAATTTCTTACACCTATGATGAGCAAGTATATCCATAGCTTCCGATTTTTTCCCTTTTTGGGAGGGATTGCCTTCATTCTTGGAAGCCTGCACCATTGCGCTTTCAGCCAAAAACCCCGCCCTGAGGACAGGTTTTGGGACATACAACACTACGTTTTCCATCTTAGGCTCTCGGATTCGCATAATTTGATTCAAGGAGAAGCAAGGATTCATACCAAAATCTTACAAGCTTGTACTACACTCTCTCTTGACTTGGTCAAAAAACAAGCCACTGGAAAGGGGATGCTCGTGAGCAAAGTAAGCGTGGACGGTCGGCCTTTGCGCTTTGCGCAAAAGGAGGAGGTCTTGCAAATTTTTCCCTTAGAAAAGGCCTTTGCCCCCGGTTTGCAAACGTTCACCATCCATTATGAGGGCATTCCGGCCGATGGCCTGGTTATTAGCCAGAATAAGTTCGGGGAACGTACTTTTTTGGGGATAACTGGCCTGAAAGGGCCCGGCATTGGCTGCCTTGCGTGGACCATCCTTCCGACAAAGCTACCTGTGAGTTCATCATCAAGGCCCCCGCACACTACCGGGTCGTGGCCAATGGTCAGCTGCAAAAAGACAGCTTACTCCCCGAAGGGCAGCGTTTGAGTCATTGGCGATGCGACCAAGTCTTGCCAACCAAAGTGATGGTGATTGGCGTGGCCCACTTTGCCATCGATACCCTGGCCTCTACGCCCGTGCCCATACAAAGCTGGGTATATCCTCAAGACCAAAAGGCCGGCTTTCAGGATATGAAAGTGGCTCCTCGGATTCTGTCTTTTTTTACCCAAAAAATTGCCCCTTACCCCTTCGACAAGCTTTACAATGTGCAATCCACGACCCGCTACGGAGGAATGGAAAATGCAGGCAATATTTTTTATGACGAAAGTGCCATTACGGGCCAAAACACGATGGAAGCCCTGTTGGCCCACGAAATAGCCCATCAGTGGTTTGGCAATACGGCTTCTGAAGCAGATTGGCCCCACCTCTGGCTTAGTGAAGGCTTCGCCACTTACCTTACCCACGTGTATATGGCGGAGCAATACGGCCAGGAAGAATTCCTAAAAAGGTTGGACGATGACCGCAGTCAGGTGATTTATTATGCCCGTCTCTATCCCCAAAATCCGATTGTGGATACCACTGGCCCAGACCCCAAGGACCTGCTCACGGCCAATAGCTATCAAAAAGGTGCCTGGGTTTTGCATATGTTGCGCGGGCAGGTGGGTGAAGAAGCCTTTTGGAAAGGCCTGCAAAAATATTACGCAAGCTTTCAGTTTGGCAATGCGACTTCGCAAGATTTTGCGCAGATCATGGAGGCAATCTCCGGGAAATCTTTGGGACAGTTTTTCCGACAATGGCTTTACCAGCCCGGTGTGCCTACCCTGGACCTAAGCTGGGAATATGTCTCGGAGACTCGCCTGCTTAGCATCGCTCTGCGGCAATCTCAAAAGGGAACTTCTGCCTGGGAATTACCCATAGAACTGGATTTGTACTATCCCAATCGGAAAGAAGCCCAACGAGTGGTCTTGCCAATGACCGAAAAAGAACAGGAGTTTTTGCTCGAAACTCCGGTGGCCCCCTTCAAAATAGTGCTGGACCCCGAGACCCAACTCATGTTTGAAAGAGGAAGCGTGCAAAAATCTCCTCGTTAGCAGTTTTACTTTTCGCCTACCACCACCTCCCAAAAATCTTCGGATAGTAGGTATTCTTGGGCAATGGCCTGTAGCTGGGCCGGGCTTAGCTGGTGAATGGCTTCAATGTAATGGTCATAAAACTCATACCCCAAATCGTGAAAATAGACCGATTTAAAAATCTCCGCCAGCTCAAAAGGCGTATTCAGCGAGCCGGCCAGGCTGCCCATCATATAGTTTCGGACGGTTTGCAACTCGTCCTGCCCTATCTTTTCATCCCTGAGCTTCCGGGCCTCGTAATGAATTTCTTGGAGGGTTTGGGCCGTAAATTCTTTCTTGACATCTGTGCCAATAATCCAGTATCCGCCCCGGCGAAGTGCCGCCAGATTGGCATAAATGCCATAAGTATAGCCTTTTTGTTCGCGAATGTTTTTCATCAGCCGGGAGCCATAATAGCCCCCAAATATTTCATTGAGCAAACTTAGGCCAAGATAATCAGGGTGAGATTTTGAAAACAAAGGACAGCCCAGGCGAAGGGAAGATTGTAGCTTATCTGGGCGAGAGAGCAAGAAATTCTTTTCGGCACTGGGCTGGGAGGCTAAATCCAGGGAAGCCGCTGCATCATTTTTGGCAATGGGCCATTGTTCTAATTGAAGCAGTATTTGCCGGAGGTCATTTTCGGCAAAGGAGCCTACCAAAATCAGGTCAAAAGGCTGTTGAAAAATATGCGTATTGTAATGTTGGGCTATATTGGCTCTTTGGGTTTGGTCTATCAGGGGCTGGCTCAGATGGCGGGCATAGGGGTGGTTTTCACCAAAAATTAATTCTCTAAATTTTTTTGAGGCCAAAAAAGCGTTTTTTTCCAGGTTGATGGCCAGGTTTTGTTGCGCCAGTTTTTTGATTTGAACAAGCTCCTGCTCTGGAAAGCTGGGCTCCAGCAAGATTTCCCGAAGCAACTCAAAAAAAGCGGGCAAATGCCTGGAAAGCCCAAAAAGGGCCACACTAATTCTTTCGGTGCCATGATTAAACTCACTGAATCCACCCAGGCCATCAATATATTCATTGATTTGCAAAGCAGAGCGGTAGTGGGTTCCTTCGGCCAGCATTTTTACTGTAAAATAGGATATCCCGGGTACTGATTCATAGCAGCTTCCTGCCCCAAAAACAACTTCCATCTTAAATACCTCCTGCACTCCTGTATTGAGTGTATGCACCTTTATGTCATTTGAAAGGGTATGCGTTTGCAAACGGGGAATTTGAAGGTGGCGCATTGTCTGGTAAGGAGGCGCCTGGTTTCGGTTTAGCATTACTTATTCTTCCTTGATTTTATCTCAATTAACTCACCAGGCTGGGTAAGAGTAAGGCCGGGGCAAAATAATTCACAAAAATTAATTTAGCCCCTCAAAAATCAAAACCTTGTCAGTAAAAATACTCACAAGGTTCTGATAGAAGCCCGAAAATAGACAAAAAAATCAAATAATAAAAAAATGCTTACTTAATACGATTATCTTGACTCGGGGCCTTCATAGACCCGCTCGGTTTTTTGGTCAAAGTTGACGGCCAGGGTAAAGCGAAGGGTTTCGGCCAAAGGATTGCCCTGGCGCTGATTACCCGGAATAAGATAGGCCACATCAAAGGCAAAATTTTTGAGCGCTTTAAGTCCTACTCCGATGGTAAAAAACTTGCGGTCGCCTTTGTTTTCCGCCTCATAAAAATAACCAGCCCGGGCCGCAAACACATCTTTGCCTTCCTGATTATGGTATTTATATTCGGCCCCGGCCGAGATGGTAAACTCCTGCAACTCCTCTCTAAAGCCATCGGGGGCATCCGAAAAAGAGCCAAAGATTCCACTCAAAAGGGTTTTGTCGCGTGGGTCTTCACCTTCAATGATATTGCCCTGGCTATCCAGGCGCGGCGGGGTGGGCACAAGCAGCTTATTCAGGTCAAGGGCTATCGTGATTTTATTGCGCTCCAGGGGGTCAAGCGCCAGGGTCAGGGCCGAGCCAAAGCGCAGGTTGGTGGGTATAAAATCCTGTTCATTTTGGCTGGTATAAGAGATTTTTGCCCCAATATTGGAGATATTCAGTCCAAAAGCCAATACCGATGGCCGGCCACCGATTTGCAGATTGTCATTGGTATAAAAAAAGGCCACATCGGCAGCCCCCGTTGTGCCCGGGCGGCTTTCCTGGGTATTGGGCAGGGTCAGGTTAGAGGAGAGGTTGGAGTGGATAAAGCGGCCACTCACGGCTACCCCGATTTTTTCGGAAAGTTTGCGGGAGTAAGTAACATCAAAGGAAAACTCCCGGGGATTGAAGTCCGTAATCACCCCGCCGTTATTGTCTGTAAACTGGATATCACCCAGGTCAAAATAACGCAGCGAAGCCCCAAAGGCCTGGCGCTCGTCCAGTTTGTAAAAGCCGCTCAGGTAGCTCAGGTGCATATCGTCCACCAGGTTGCGTAGCCAGGGGCTATACGAAAGCGCAAAACCATATTTTTGATCAATAAAGGCGAGCTTGGCCGGATTCCAATAGATGGCATTTACATCAGGCGAAATGGCGACCCCGGCATCCCCCATCCCGGCTGAACGGGCATCCGGGGCAATGGCCAGAAAAGGCACTGCCGTGGTGATGGGCCTTTGAGTGGTATCTTGTTGCAAGATAATGCTGGTCTGGGCCAATGCAGGTACACCCATCCCGGCAAGTAATAAGCTGACCAGGAGAGGGGTAGAAAGAAGGCGATTCATCTTTTTATTCATCTTAAAAAAACAATTATGAAACGGTATTTTAATGTAATACAATAAGTTTGCCGCGAGCACGCCCCACTTTGCCCGATACCGGCGATGACATTTGCACCTGATAGATATACAATCCATTGGCCAGGCGATGCCCCCGGCTATCGGCCCCATTCCAGGTAAGCGTAGCCGTGTTCTGTCCCTTTTGAGTAAATCCGTCTATTTGAGCCACTTGCTTGCCTTGTGTGTCAAATATCCTTAACTGCACGGGCAGGGCCTCTGCCGACTGGTTGTGCCAAAATTGGAAAGTAGTGGCAACCTGTACTGGATTGGGAAAATTATACAATTCCTGGATAACAAGCTCCTCTTTCCCCACCACCACAAAGTCTAGGCGTGCCTGGGCCGAGTTGTTATGGGTATCCCAGACTTGCAGAGTAAGCTGATGCGGGCCTGGGGCAAGATTTCGTAACCAAAAGCGAATTTGCCCGCTTTGGTAAGTGTCTAGGTCAGACTGGTAATAGGCATTGAGCACATAGCGTTGGCTTGGGTCATTGTCAAGACTGAGCAGCATTTCGTGGCCCAGGCCCGCTTGTGAAAGCGTCAGGCCATTTTCATCCGATAAAAACGCCAGCAGCAAAGCATCGCTTCCCACCAGTCCCCCATTCACAAAATTTTCATCATTGAGATATAACCGGATTTTGGGGGGAGTATTGTCTGCCGAAACTGTATTATTGCTTCCGCCTATCTCAAAGCCTTTAAATCCCCCATTGGCATCACGGTCGCCTGCTTGCTCCTGGGCATAAAGACTGATTTTACCGGCTCCGATGCGATAGTCAATGTCCTTAGGAACAGGAAAACGGAAGGAGAAAGCACCATTTCTACAGTGGCTTTTCCCCGAAAAAGAACCGAGGTACGGTCTTCAAAATTCATCACCGGGGCGGCTTTGCCCAGGGTTTGGCGGGTTTGGCGTTTGTCATAAACCAGCACTTCTACCTGGCCCTGAAAATCGCTCAGGATTGCCCCCTCTCCCGCCTGGATTTGTCCCCGCGCCTCTACTTGGTCCAAGGCCCTCAGGGTAGGCCCTTCTTCTGATAAGGGCAAGCCATTCAAATGAGTAAGTATTGCTTCGTACTGAGGATAAGCCAGACGCAGAGAAGGGTCGCCAAGCAGCGAAAAATTTCGGTTGATGGCTCCATTGAGGCTATTATTTTTGGTAAACCGCATAGCATCGCCCAGGCGGGGCATTTCTCCGTTTTGAGGCACGAAGATGGTATTATAAAAAGCCCGGTTAAGCAAAAAATTGGTACTTGCAAAGACAGGCCGGGTGGTGGTGATGAGGGCAATGCCTCCTCCAATGGGGTTCAGCACGGCCAGTTCCGCCCCGGATAATTGCGAGGGGTCATCATATCGCCCAAACTCACAGGTGGCCGTTACAAAGAGAGGCATTCGGTACTGGTTTTGCCAATCCGGGATTTGAGTGCTTTCCAGCACTTTTTCTTCGGTCCAGCCCGATTCGGCTCCGTGCCCGGTAAAGTTGACAATCAAGGCCCCTTCTTCAATGATATTTTCCAGACGCTGACGGAGTTGGGGAACCTCCTCTCCACTGGGCAAAACCGCTTGCTCAAAGGCATCAATATAAAGTTTTTCGTTTTCTACATCTGGATGGTTGGCTTCCAGGATTTCGGCCAACTGGTCGGCATCGCGCTGATGGATATTGTTGTCGCCATCGTCAGCAAGGAACACCACCCGATTTCGCCAGGTCCCCAGGGCTTCGGGGGCGGTGGCATAGCGAATCAGTTTATCTACTACTGCCCTTGCTCCTCCGGCCAGATGGCGCACGGGCAGTCGGCCTA
>JAAUUB010000279.1 GCA_012031215.1 Microscillaceae bacterium
ATGCCCGTGCTTGTATCTGCACTATAGACCCCACCGGCGGTATTGTAAAGCTCCCAGCCCTGGTCGCTTAATTGCTGGATTTTATTGCCAATCATGGCCTCATTGCTCATAATATTGCCAAAATTGATGCCTACTGCGCTAAAAAAGTTTTCCAACTTGAGTTCTTCCTGGCGGCCATTTTCATCCCGAATCAACATTCTTGAACGACCCAGGCCCGCAGGCACTACCGATTCAATGGTTGTTACCTGGTAGTATTCATAACTGCGTGGGGTGAGTGTAGGCAATTCCTGGGCCATCAAAGTGGAGCTACTTGCCAAAAACAAGAGGAAAATACGTACTTTTTCATGGATTAAGTTGTTGTGAGTTATACTAGGCTTTTTACGGATTGGATGATATTGTGTTTAGAAAATAACGCATTTTTGTAGTATCCTGTTTGTGCATAAAAGCAAAGGCGATTTCAAAAATTAAGTTTTTTTTTCAGAAATAATTAAGCGAATCAATGCGCCTGTTCTGGGATTTTTTTAGTTTTCAGGACCCCAATGTGCGTTGGGTGAGCCTGGGCATCACGCTGATGTGTGCCAGTACGGCGGTGGTAGGGGTATTTGCCTTTTTGCGTAAGAAGGCTTTGTCGGGCGATGCTGTTTCGCATGCGGTGCTGCCCGGCATTTGCCTGGCTTTTTTACTTACTGAGACCAAAGCGGCCTGGGCCTTACTGCCGGGGGCCGTGCTGACAGGGCTCCTGTCTTTGTGGTGCATTGACCGCCTCACGCAAGACTCGCGCCTGAAGCCCGATACGGCCATTGCCCTGGTTTTATCGGTTTTTTATGGGGCAGGTATTTTATTACTTACCCTTATTCAAAACAATGGGCCGGAGGGGCAGTCGGGGCTGGATAAGTTTTTGTTTGGCAAGGCGGCGGCTCTTTTACCCGAAGATATGTGGGTGTTTGCCGCTTTTTGCGGGCTGATTTTATTGCTCATCATCGCCCATTACGAAACCTTCCGCCTGCTGAGTTTTCATCCGGCCTATGCCCAAAGCCGGGGCTTTGCGGTGCGGCGTTTAGAGGCCCTGCTTTCTTTGCTCACTGTGGGGGTCATTGCCATTGGCATACAGGCAGTAGGGGTGGTGCTGATGGCGGCTTTGCTCATTACCCCGGCGGCGGCCGCCCGCTACTGGAGCCATCGCTTATCGGCAATTTTGTGGATAGCGGCAGGGATTGGAGCTTTGGGCGGACTGATGGGCACTTTCGTTTCTTATACTTATCCTAGAATGCCGACGGGGCCCTGGGTAGTGGCCACTTTGTCATTCCTGGCGTTTGGGTCGGTGCTGCTGGGCCCAAAAAAGGGGGCCTGGGTGCGCTATCGCCAGGCAAGGCGCAATCACCAAAAAATGGAGGAAGAAAACCTTCTCAAATGCCTGTATCAGATGGGCGAAGCGGCTCAAGACTGGCAGAAAGCCTGGCCCCGGGAAGAAATTGCCCACCGCCGCTTTTTTAAGCCCCGGGCACTTCGCCGTAGCATTCGCCAGCTTCGCCAAAAGAAATACCTCCTGGTGCAGCCCCAAGGCCTTGCCCTCAGCCCCGAAGGAATAATGGCCGGACGACGCATCACCCGTATCCATCGCCTTTGGGAGCTTTACCTGACCCAGCATCTGCAACTGGCCCAAGACCACGTCCATGAAGATGCCGAAGCCATTGAGCATATCATCACACCTGAGCTGGAAAAAGCCCTGGAGGCCCGCCTCAATTACCCAGATTTAGACCCGCATCAGTCGCCCATTCCCTATGACCCTCCCCAAACCCAATAATAATTAGCCCTGAACGAAAGGACTGGCTTTGCTTATTTTTTTGAAATCCAAAGGATTCGCCTTAGTTTTGGCCAACCTATAACCTGCAAAACGTGCGATTTTTTCTATTTTGCTTTCCTTTGGGCTTTTTTCTGGGGCTGGGATGGATGGCTCGGGCGCAGGTGGCCCCCGATTCGCTCTTGTCCCTGGCCGATTTGAAACAACAAAAGGTCTTCACATCTCTGGCGGAGGCCCGCCAAAATCCTGAGGCGGTGCTGGTGTTGGATTTAGGCGGGCAAAAACTGGGCTCGCTGCCTCCTGAAATTGCCCAAATGACCAATTTGCAAAAGCTGGTACTCTATGGCAATGCCCTGCGCCAGATACCCCCTTTCTTGGGGCAACTTCGCAAATTGCGGTATTTAGACCTGTATGACAATGCCTTGGACGCACTTCCGACTGAATTTGGACTTTTGCAAAATCTGGTGTACCTGGACCTGGGCGATAACCGCTTGCGCGAATTTCCGGAAGTGTTGGGTCAGCTCCCTGATTTGCAGCACCTTTATCTGTATGGCAACCGCCTCAAAGCCCTGCCCGAGGCCCTGGGCCAGCTATCTGGGCTCCGAACCTTGCGCCTGGGAGGCGGATTTCGCTTTCTTGGAGGCGGCAATCGCCTGCGCCAATTGCCCGAAGGCCTGGGCCAACTCCAAGACCTGGAAGAACTTTACCTGCCCGATAATCTTCTGAAAAAACTGCCTCTGACCTTCACAAACTTAGATGCGCTCCGGTGGTTAGACCTGGGGCATAATCGTTTTCGGCACATTCCATTGGAAATCAAGGAGTTATCCGATAATCTCCGCTATGTGCGGCTTTGGGACCGAAATTTTGACGCAGCAGAAAAGGAGTCTTTTGAGCGGGAAATGCTCAATACCCGTTTTGTTTTTGAGCAGGCGTATGAAGGCCGGTTTTCTGGACTGAGTGCGGCGCTTTCGCAGGGCAGGTTTACGACCCTGGAGCTGGGCCTGGCAAGGGCTTTTGTCAAGGATTTTCTGATGATGGCCATTGGGTTTTCGGGGGAGTATCAGATTCAAAAGCAGGCCGGAGGCATCAAGGCCTCTTTTTGGGTCAATGGTCTGACGATATTTTCGCTGGGGATGCACGGCGGCTATTATTGGGAATCGCTTAAAAATGCAGCCTTTTTGCGCCCGGAATTTGGGCTGGGCCATCGCACCTGGCAACTGGCTTATGGCTATAATGTGCTTTTTAACCGAAATATTGAAAATCTTAACCGACATTTGCTTACTTTGCGTGTAGTAGTGCCGGTTTTCCCCGGGTTTTAACTGGAATGATGATTAGCCTTAACCATTATCTTTTTTTGGCGGCTTTTTTGTTTGCGGCAGGCTTGGCGCTGGTGCTCACACGGCGTAATGTGGTTGTGGTCTTGATGGGCATTGAACTGATGCTAAATGCGGCCAATCTCAACCTGATTGCCTTTGCCCGCTATGACCCTTTGCATTTGCAGGGCCAGGCTTTTGCTTTGTTTGTGATGGTGGTGGCCGCTGCCGAGGCCGCCGTGGCCCTGGGGATTTTGGTGCAGTTGCGGCGCACCTACCAAACCTCTAACCTGGACGAAATCAAAGCCCTACATGAGTGAGCTGGGTTTTTACTCACCCAGAATGGCCCTGATTTGTTGTACATCCGTAATGGTATTGGCCGAAAAAGTAGTATTGAACAGCATCACATCCGTAATTTGCTGGTCGTGAACCAGGTCCAGCACTTTTCCTTTAAAATAGCGATAATCCACGATAAATACCTGCTCAAAATGAGGCACCAGGTAAGTGGCCAGCGGATTGCCATAGGAGTTTTTGATGAGCAAAATTTTTCTACGGTTTTTTTGACGGGGATTGTCCACCCTAAGCAATAAATCATCTATCCCCAGATACACCCCATAACTGCTTGGGCCTTTGGCATAAGAGACATACAATTGGGCCGGAATCCCCGCCGGGCTATTCCAGGCAAGCAGGGCGTAGGTGCGGTATTCGCCCGGCACTACATGATAGACCACCGAATCTACATTTTGGCGCAGGCGGGCATCGCGGGTAAGCCAGTAGAGCGAGCCATAAAAGCCCGGAATTACCTTGCGCTGCATGGCCCGAAGCGGCACAGCCCTTTGGCCGGTCTTTTGGCAATACACCTGATAGGCATAGTAGGCCCCCAGGCCGGTCCAGTGGTGGTCGGTATTGAAATAAATATATTCTTTTTGGTGCTGGCGAAGGGTGGCACAGGGGTCAATAGCCACGATGCCGGGCAAAAGCAAGGCGTGAAAGTCCCGGATATTTTCGCTTTCGGAACTGGCCAGGTGGCGGTAGGACTTGGGGAGGTAAAACTCGGCGTGGGTTGGAACGGTCAGGCTCAATACCCGAACCGAAGGAGGGAGTTTTTGCCGATACAGATTAATGACCTCGGCCATTGGGCGCACGTATTGAGCATTGCCACCAAATAACTGGATGGCCATTCCCTGATAAATCAAAACTCCCTTGATGCTGCTTTCCTGGGCCAGGCTGAGGCTGTCTTCGGGAATTTTTTCTGCTTCGGTCGAATTTTTTTCAGGCTTGGCCTGGGTTTGGGCAGGTGGGGGCTGAGCCGGATTGAGCATCACCGTTTGTTTATAAAAAGCCACTTGCTCGGAAGGCCAGCCCCGGTTTTGGCGAATGGCAAAAGCCCAGGCTACGAACTGCTCCCGGCCCGGAAAATTATCGGCCACATACAA
>JAAUUB010000062.1 GCA_012031215.1 Microscillaceae bacterium
TGGAATACGATGCCCGCATCCCCCTCGAAACCAAAAAATTCACTGTCTGGCGAGAGTGGATGATGGGTCAGTTGGAATCTCTCCACTTTGGAATACAAGCCAACCGTAAACAATTGAAAAAATTTCGGGAAACCCAGAGAGCCCTTTGGTTTGGCAACAAAAAAGAAATTTCCTAGCGAGCTGGACCAGTCTCAAAAGCCCGCAAAAAATTATCCGCCAGAAGCGGTGCTTTTGTTCCTCCCATCACACTGATGGCCTGATTATCAGCAGGAAATGCTAAAACGAGCGGGGCCTCAGCGTAATGGCCAAAAAACCGCGCTAAATCAATTGCTAAGGTCGCTTTGACGTGCCTTTTGTGTATCCATTCCCAGTTTTCAAGCCCTATGCGCCCCCTCCGATAACATTCGTCTCCGCCAATGTGATAAACAAAGCCCCCTTTTGCGCCCTTAGGATGGGCATAATATCCTTCTATTCGGACAAAAATATAGCCTTGTGTCCAGGTCCAAAACATCCCGTTAAGTGGGTCTAAAGCCCCGGTTTGGCTTCCTCCGTGATTGTGCAAAGAATCTACCCCAATGGCAAAACGAAATTCAGGGCTTGCTGCGGGCCATTTGGGCAATTCAAACGAACAACTTAGGGTGTTTTGCCCTTCTTCCAGCCTCAAAAAATGGAAAGCTTCGGGGGCTTGCCAAAAAAGCGTGTTGCCTACCCAAAGTGAAGGCTGACTAAGATAAAATTGCATCCGGGTAAAACGAAGTTCCACCCCTTGCCTATCGGTATAGGTCTGATGCAGCACCAGGGGCTGCTGGTCAAAATAGAGAGGCAGTGCTAAGGTAAATAGTGTAGGAGGAACTGACCCATGCGAACCCAATACGCTCGCCAACAAGGCAAATAAAATCATAAAACTCGCTTTTTTTTAAGAACCCTCTATCTGGAAAGATAATTTCAGATTGGCAGAAAAGGTAAGTATATAAAAAAACTACCCCAGCAAGGCCAGGGCAGTTTCCGATTTTGACTCCTTTACAAGAGCACTGAGTTTTACAATCAGCCTCTCATAAAAAGGAGCATCCGAATCCAGTGATTTTCAGCCGCTTACCTCCTTATCAGTTTGAAGGTGTAAGCTTTGAGCGGGCTAACAAAGCGCAAGATGTATGCGCCATTGGCCCATTGGGCAATATTTTGATTAAGTGCCGTACGAAGAGACAGTAAAGAGCCTTGTGCCTCGAGAATGACTTTACCACGCAAATCCGTAACCACCAAGCGCATTTCCTGAGCAGCAAGCGTGCCACTGGCCCGAATCTCCAGCTTTTGGTTTGCGTCAATGGGGTTAGGATAAATTTCCAGCTTCTCGGCTGCCTCGCCCGTGATAAAGACTACGTTGCTGTATGCAAAATCCCCCTCCTGGTCAAGTTGCTTCAAGCGATAATAAGCCCCTTGTGAGGCATTTGTATCCACGAATTGGTAATTGCGCAACGTAACTGAATTGCCCGCACCTTCTACAAAGCCGATGCTTTCAAAATCAAGTCCGCTTTCACTTTTCTGGACTTCAAAGCCCAAGTTATCTTCTTCGCTGGCCGTGCTCCAGAATAATTCTACCTGATTTTCATTCAGGCGACGGCCATCAAAACTTGCCAGCCGAACGGGCAACCCGATACCACTGCCAGAGAGGACAATCTGGCTAAATCCGGTAATTCCGGCAAAAGAAAGCGTTTCATCAATTAAATTGACATTATTAGCCCCAAAAGTTTCTGTCCAAGTACCAGTGGCATTGGAAGCCCGCTTATTCATTTGATAGTCCGCCGCATTGCCACTCAGCAAGAAACCACCGGGTAAATTAAAAATCAGACGCATTGGGCTGAGGTTAGCCTCCTCCCCGTAGTTATTGACAATCCAATAATCGGCAAACTTGTTATCTCCGGGCGCGGCTTCATTGCCTGCCGGGCTAAGTCCAATGATACGGGTAACAACAAGCTCTCCCTCGGGATGATTTGCACCAAATTGTAGGCTAAGGCCAGTGCCCAAAAATTCTACGGTTCCATTGGCCAGGCTACTGTTGCTGAAGCAAAGGCCTCCACCAACAGGTGCAGTAGCGGGCTGACGGCTGGTGCCTCCATTGAGGTTGGCCGTAAATCCTTCCACCCAGTCTTGAAGCAAACCACCCGCTGGCTCATTTAATTGAAAATACGCCAATAGTCCATTTTCATTCCCGTCCAGCGTGAGATGTCGTTTTTCACGAATTTCGGCTTGGGTAAGTGCTTTTCTCCAGAACGCCACTTCATCAATTTGCCCGTTGAAGTACAAGCCCATTACTTCGGCATTGGCCCCAATCCAAACGGGGCTATTGTTCAAGACAGGCGTTCCTACGGCGGGTTCCTCATTGTCGAGCTTGCCATCCACGAACAGGCGTAAATTTACTTCGTCATAGACCACTACCAAGTGATGCCATTCATTGTCGTTCAGGGCGGTAGTGCCTGTTACAGCTCCTGCTCCCTCTACCACAAACATAGCGACATTGCTCAATCCGGCTCTTTGCAAGCGCCAGGCATTGTTGCCTTTGGTAATAATCGCTTGGTTTTCTTTGTCAAAGGCATTTACTTTTATCCAGGCTTCTATGGAGAAGCTGGTTTCAAAGTCAAAATATCCTTCATCTTGATTGTCTAAGACCAGATAGCCGGTGTTTCCATCAAAATTTATCTGCTGACCTGGCACACGGTCGGTGGTACGGACAATCCGCGCCCCAACTGGGTTGCCGTCAACCGGGCTAAACAAATTGCCCTCTACGGTGATGCTTACCAAAGCGGCATCCAGGAAATGACCTTCTTCAACCCCCTCGGCCAGGTCATAAGTCAGCCAGAAGTAATTAGGGCCATCCGCCAGTACTTCATTTAAGCCATTGAATACAAATTGACCATTTGGGGCATTGACCTGGCTTCCGACGGCCTGTACTTTTCGGAACACAGGCAGATTCCCGGTGGAAAATACCTGCGCCGCACTAATATCGCCTGAGTTGGTGGTTCCGGTCGTATTAAAGGTAAAGGCATTTATTCTGAGGCCGGCCGCCCCTTCTATCTCAATGCGCAGGATGGCCTTGTCATTGGCACCCGCAATCAGGGGGCGGACATTTTGGGTAAGGGCCAGGTTTATCTGTGCCCTCACCTCGAGCGTAAAGGTTTGGGTAACAAAAGCACCCTCCGTGTCTGTGGCCGTGAGGATGATGCTAAAGAGCCCAGTATCTGCTCCGGTTGGGGTACCGCTAAACTGGCGCGTGGCCGGATTAAACGTAAGCCAGGCCGGAAGCGGACTGCCATTGCCGAGCGTAGCACTCAAAATCAGGTTATTGGAGTCCTCCGCATCCAGGAAGGCAAAAGAAGGCACGGTATAGGTATAAAACACCCCCTGCTCGGCGGTTTGCGCCGGGATAACCAGATTTACAATAGGCGGTTGATTGGAAGCGGGTACAAAAGGCACTACTTCAATGGCCGAGACAAAGGGGTTTTCTGTCCCTTTTATAAAATCCAAGTCCAGGTTATTGTCATTGAGCGTAAAAATGAATTCCCGCTGAATGGCGATATTCAAGCCTCCGGCCTCGGCAAAAACGTCCACATCCTCGGCTACGGGGTTGTTTTCAATGCGGATATCAAACAATCGCTGACCAGGAGCCGTGATTTGGTCATAAATTTCGGCAAAGTGCAAAATGATACGGTATTCCCCGGGCACAACCGGAATATTGTAATTGAGATTGCCATTACGGAATCGCTGCGTACGATACAAAGGGTCATCTTCGGTATTGGCAATTTGGAGGCTATTATTGGCAAAAATATTGCCATTGGCATACGCATCGGCAATAAACAAGCGACCGTCGGCGGTGGTGTAAGCATTTCCGCCTGCATTAATCCGCAAGGTAACTAGGCACAAATCAGAATCAATGGTAAAGTTTTCTATATTTTCACAGCCATTGGCATCTGTAACGGTTACAAAATAGTTTCCGGCAAGCAGCCCGGTAAAGTCCGTGCCCGTTTGCAAGGGGTTGCCGTTCCATTCTATACTGTAAGGGGCGGCCCCTCCGGTGATATTGGCAATGGTTACGGAGCCACTGTTGGCCACATCACAACGGGCATTGGTCAGATTTAAATCAAAAGTAATGGCACTGGGATTAGCGATAAGGGTATATTCGGCAAAAGTTTCGCAACCCGCCTCATCCAGGGCATAAAGGGTGTAGAGATTGGGTTCGAGACCGGCGAAAAGACCCGAGGTTTGATAAGGCCCAAACTTCCCTAGTTTGTACTGCACATTACCAGTTGCGCCGGTAGCATTTACTTCAATGCTGCCATTGGCCGCTCCACAGTCGGCACTGGTGTTTTGTACCAATTGCAAGGCCAGGGTAGATTGGTAATTGAAGCGGAAAATCTCAATGCCTGCAATGGCCGGGCGGTTGATGATGGGGTCAATCAAAATATTGAGGTTGCCATCATTGACCGTAACCTCAAAATCTTTGACCAGGGCGGTGCGATGGCCCACTTCATCATAGATATCCAACCCCTGAGCTACGGCCGTTCCTTCCAGGAAGATGTCGTTCACCCGGCTATTAATCTCATCAAAAGGCCCAAAGATTTCGGCAAAGTGCAAGCGCACGGTGTATTCTCCATTGCTCAAAGGAATCTGGTAGCCTATTTCTTTTCCGTCGCCATTAGAAGACATATAGCGGCGGTAAAGCGCATCCTCGTCAGTCTGTTTGATTTCACTGGTAAAATCGTAGGCATCCAATTGGTAGTCAAATCCAGCTTGGCGATATGGGACATCCGTTTCCCACACTTTTCCTGCCAGGGTGAAGGTCAAAGGGTCATTGTCTTCATCATCATTGGTATCGGTAGCGGGAAGAGCGGTTTTAATTCGGCGCACTAATTCTGCCTCATAGCAGCCATCGGCAGCAATGCCAAACAAGGGAATGCGCATGGGCGATTGGTCGCTGTTGTAGTGAATGAGCAAGACCGCCTGCTTCACCCCAAATTCGGAAGGGGCAAAATGTACCTGCACGGTCGTTGCTTCCTGAGGAGCCAAGTCATTATCTAGGGGTGCTTCGGCATAAAAATCGCCCCGGTTTTGGCCCACTACCTCTACAAAGTCAATGCGGATGTTGGGGTCATCATCGCCGGGATATACCTGTCCGAGGCTACGCAGGTGCAAGGTACGACTGGTATTAGACCCCGTAGCCTGCTCTCCAAAATTAATGGTAGATTGCTTTTCATCCGGGTCGCCCACGATACCATTGCCCGAAGCCAGCAGGGAGGCATAGCCAGTGCCAAACTCTGGCCGCACATTCCGCACCAGAAAGAGATTATCATTATAATCAAAATTTGAATTGGCAAAGAGGACATCATTGGCCATCACAAAGGTAAAAGGTACAATTTCGCCTTTGGAATTTCGTAATTTCCAAATGCGCACCCCCACCAAATCCGGGTCAGGATCGCCCACAAAAGTATTGGGATAATTCAGGCCGGGATTTGTGCAGTCATTGTTGAGCGTAATGTTGAATGGCCCAGTGAGGGTAAACTCTGCTTCGGCGGGGTCGCCCAGGGTGCCCACCGGGCCAGTTTTATCGCGGCGGGGCAAGAGCGTTTGCCCATCTGGACCGATATGGATGGTACGCTGCGTTCCTTTGTTACCGATGCGTCCGCCGTTGTTGTTAGGGTCAATGTTTTGCGTAAAGCTCCGGTCAGAGGAATTACAACACCCGTGATAAGCGGCCAATTGTCTCATATAAATGGGCTGACTGTCATCTGCCCGCACAAAATTGTTAGTATAAATCTCATCCCCATTGGCACTGAAATCTGAGCCATCTTTAAAATTTGGCTGGGGAAAGGCAATGTCAATCGTCAAACCAAAAGCATCCAGAATTTCGCTTGCCATTGGCTCTCTTGTACCCTCTCCATCTCTTTGCCAAAGGCCATGTAGTTTTACCGCTTTGTTGGGGCTTTCGTCATCATTGGAAATAATGGTGAGCGTTTCGTGCAAAACCTTGATGCCATTGCTGCGTGGATTGGGCGGTTCAATGGCAATAAACCGCAAACCAATATCCACAAAATTATTACTGTTGATGCTAAAAGGCACCGAAAGTGTAGTGTAAGGATTTCCATTGAGAGTTTCAATGGCCCAATAATCAGGATTTGAAAGCACCAGGTCAAAAATCTGCAAAGTTTGCAAGCCCCGGTTGTGTACCCGCAGGGTGACAAAATCGTGAAATTCTGCTTGCACCCCATTATTGAACCAGCCATTCTGAATTCGATGAAAAGTCAATTCATCATTTTCAGGAAATTTATCCCGGTTTTCCAACACCATTTTAGTGTTATTAAGGGGCACGAACTCCACTTCAAAGGCGTAGTTAGGCGTAATTGACTGGTTGCCATTGCCATCGGTGGCCCGAAAAACAAGGTTATAGTTTCCTGGCTCATCAAACAAGAGCGAATTGGTGTAGCTCTGCCAGGTAGTCCCCTGATTCAGACTAAACTCAAAGGTGCTCAAGCCACTGCCTCCCTGGTCCGATGCCGTTGCCCGCACCACTACCTCATTTTTATAAACATTCGGCGCAATTTCGTTTCCATCCAGGATAACCGACACACTGGGGGCAATGTCATCATTGATTGGTTCAAAAGGCCGAATCCAAACATACTGAATTTTGGTATTGCTGCCCTTTTGCCCATTGAGGGTCAGTTTGCCATCCGTAAGGGTTACCGTGCCAATGACTTTCAAGTTTTGGTAGGGCTGTGTGCCATCATTGCTGTACCAGAACTCCTGGTCATAGGATACTATCTCTTTCCCTTCTACTTCAACAATATGGTGGCTGTCCGTAAAGAGCGGGTCGCCTACCGATAGATATACTTCATAGGTATCATTGGGCAAGGCAATTTCCCAATTGGCTTGTTCTGTAGCAGAAAACTGCATGTGATTGAAAGTGCGGTCCACCAAAGGCAGGCTACTGGCCGCCCCTCCTCTGAGCCGCGATTGGGCCTTGTTGTCGTAAGGGGTTCCGTCGGCAGGATTTATCCAGCCAAAAGCATTGCCATTCACCGTCAGAGTGCCATAGGGGTCGCCCTGGTCCCGGGTCCATTCCGCTCCGGGGTTGGAGGTCAGGTTATGCTGGAAGTTAATTTTATAGGTCCAGGCATTTCCTCCCGGGTCAGCCGAAACCAACAAACGCACAAGCAACTCTGCCGGCACACAGCCTTGTCCTGAAGCCCTCACGGTCGCTTCGTATAATCCCGGGGCCAATGCACCCGCATTGATGCCAAAGCTCAAGGTTCCTAAGGAGGGGTTTGCAGGCATCACCAGCCAGCCATCACTTGCCGATTTACTGAGTGTAATGGTCGGATTGCCTACGGAGGCGGAAAGACTAAGGGTTTGATTGGTGGCCGTGCCATTTTGCACAATGCCAAACCTCAACTCCGTCTGAGAAAAAGAAAGCAGCACTGGAATCACTTCCAAATTTACTGTCAAAATGGCCGCTTGATACCCTGGGGCTGTGGCTCTCACCTGTCCTTGATAAATGCCCGGCACGAGACCGCTTACATTTGTGGTGAGGTTAAACGTCCCCATTCCTACGGTGGCTGGTGCAGAAAGCCAGTTGTTTCCCGAAATAACTTCCAATGTGATGGTGTTGGCGAAACCGGTAGAAGTACCAATGCTGGCGGCCAGGGTTTCGACCCCAGACCCAAAATCTTGCACCGTTTCCAAAGTAACCGGATTAAAAAGCAGGTTAAGTGCGGGCGCTTGCGGCTGCCCTATCCAAATGTAACTTATCTTGGTATTTGTGCCAGTGGCAGTCACATCCAGTGTCCCATCACTGATAAGCACATTGCTGATTTGGGTGGCAAAGCCCGCCGTTCCCACCGAAGAAACCGGGTAATACAGGCCTTCGCTGGCCTCTACATTTATTCGGTGCTCACTGTTGATATTCGGGGCCACATCGCCAGAAGCTATTTTGACATAATAATTTCCGTTGGGCAGACTCATTTTCCAGTTGGCCCAGTTAGAAGCGGCATTGAGTTGCATGTGGTTCAAAGACCGTAACTCAATGGGTTGTGTATCAGTGCGCAAACGGGCATTGGCTGCATTGCTTTTCGGATTACCTGTCGCAGGATCTACCCAGCCAAATTCGTAATTGGTGCCATTGATGTTTTGCACCTGAAATCCAAGTCCATTATCGGGTAAGAAACCTGCCGGGGTAGCCGTAACGCTTGTTTGAAAATTGACGCGATACGTCCAATTCATGGCCGGGCTTACTTCCAGATTTACCACAAAAGTTCCGGCAGAAAACCCAGTGGCATTGGCCGTAACCGTGGCAGTGTAGTTTCCGAGTGATAAGCCATTGGCATTGGCAGTGAAGGCCAAGGCTGATGTGGTGGACTGATAGTTATACGCTTGCCCCCAGGCAAAAGCCGATGGATTGAGCCAGGTGGGCGTTGTGCCGGTGGCATTGTCAATTGCTGTAAGCGTCAGGGAGGCGGTGGTTGCTCCCGAAAGCCCAATCGTGGTCCAGACCTGGTCGCTGGTTTGGGCTTCTAAAATTACATTTCGCTGGGCAGGCTGGAACACAATTGATTCCAATGCTGGCTCTGTATAAGGTTGAAGGTTGCGTGCTCTCAGGACAATATCCTGATAATCAAAGCCCGTGATATGTTCTTCAAAAGCAATGAGGTATTCATTCGGAATGATTTCTCCCAGGGCATTTTTCATTGCATACACCCGTACGTGGTGAGGAATGGCTCCGGAAAAAGTATTGAGGGCATCTTCACTAAAGATGCGCCGATTGCTAAAGAAAGGCCATTCGCTGTAGAAGCCAAATGGCTGATTAAATCCTATCTCAAAACTGGAGCTTCCCTGAATGGGCACATTTACGGTCTGACCATTGGAGGCCGGACTATTGGAAACGGTGAGTAATTCCTGCACACTGTTGGCGTTGCCCGAATTATACCAACCCATTCGCACAATGGGGTTGCTGGCCGTAGGTCCAAATACGGCTAAAACCTCAAAAGTAACTGGCCCGGCCACTACCTTTTCAAAGCGTTGGGCAGCGATTTCATCCCCCAGCAACACGCCATTGGTCTGGGTGCTGTGCAAGGTATTGGTATTGGGATTATCATCTCCTACATTTACACCATAGCCATACAAATTTAAAACTTGCTGCAAAGAAGGTTCATTTGCCCCCCCTAAGCCGGCTGTGCCCAGTCCGCGAAGGTTAACATTGGCACTGGGAGTAGCCGCATCATTGCTCGCAATCCGCAGGCTGGCAAGTTTCAATCCCGTAGAAATCGGATTGAACCGCACTTGTATTTGTGTATCTGCTCCCGGCGCCAAGGTGAGCGGCAAGGTGGGGGTATTAAGCAGGACAAACTCAGTATTGTTGGCCCCAATGATGCTAAAGCCTGTGATTTGTAAGTCTCCTGTTCCGGTATTGGAGATGCTCAGGTTCCGTGGCAAGCCAGTTTGGCCACTCACCGTGTTATCCCGGATTTCGCTGGTGCTGAGGGTAATTTTACCATTGGAAACAGGTGGCACAGCCGGGCGGAACAAAGTGATGTGTCCATCACTTTCCGTTTCGCCACTGCCAAACTCGGCAATATACAAATTGCCATTCCTTGTATCCTCGATGAGGTCAATAGGATTGAACAAGCCCCCTAAGCCATAATCACTGCCGTCATAATCGGCTACTATATCTTTATTTAAACCTCCGGGCAGCAACATGATGACATCATCCTGGTTGCTGTAGCGAACCACCATCACCATTCCTCGCAAAACGCCATTGAAAGAACTGCTTTGGTATTCAATCACGCCATTGGGCGATTTATTCAACCCAAAATCAAAGGCAGCTCCCCGGTAGTTGGGGTCAGGCTGTATCCCGTTGTAAGCCGGGTCATTCACATCAATGTCTCCACGATTAAGAACATACTCGGCCCGGTAGGGATTAGGATGGCCATAGTATCCTCCCGGCTGGACACGAAACAACCAGTCGTTTTGGGTAGGTTGCACATTACTTACTGATGGGATGTTGGTAGGCCCAGTATAGGTGTAATGTGGGTGTGGCGCAAGATAATTTGGGCTGGCCGGATTAGAAGTCGGAGTAGTACCCCCGGCCGCCGAACCGTTGGCGGGTACATATAGCGCGCCATTGCTGTGCCATAATAAATCATATCCGTTCCGAATCCCGGTTGCGTAGATAGTGAGGGGCGCGCCCGGCGCAAAAGGATTGTAACTTCCTCCTCCTTCCGGAGTAAGGGCATTGATAGGCAGGTTGGCGGGCAAATTACTCACATCCAGGCGAAGCACCGCAGCAGAGAGCAATGTCTCTTCCCGATTTCCCCAGGCGGCATCGGCTTTGCCCATGGCATTATTGCCAGACTGCATAATATAAAGTGCCCCTTCTGGCCCAAAACGCACACTGTTGGTAAGGTGGTCGCGGGTAGAGCGAGGCAAGTTGTCAATCACCAATGTGTTTTCTTCAACAGTGTTGACCGTAGCACTGAGCCGAATACGGGCCACATTGCCGTCCCAGTTAGGAGCCGCCTGAAAGTTTTCGGAAAAGGTATCGCAGTAAGAAATCCAGGCTACCAGGTTCCCGGCTGTAGCTTCGGGCGCAAATTCAAGCCCGATTAATATCTTGGGGGTGGCCCCAAAAGGGCTAAATTCATCCGGTGTGCCCAGTGTGCCATCTGCATTGATAGGAAAACGTTTGATACGGCCATCAATCATAGCCGCATACAACTTCTCATCCGGGCCAATGACCAGGGTAGTGTATTTGCCCAACGCCGCCGCTCCCAAATCAATACGACTGAAATTGATACCTGCCAGTGAGCCCCCGCCCGATGTTCCCGTTCCGGTCGTAAAACTTACTTCAAAAGGAACCATGGCCGCTCCGGTAACATCCTCGACCGCCTCCGTAATTTCAAAGCGGTAGCTGGTGTTGGGCAGCAATGGGCTGGTAGGGGTCAGGGTAATGGCATCCCCTCCAGCCGTAGAATTGACAATGGAAGGCACTAGGGCTTCTTCGGGAAGCTTGTAAAGCAACACCGTGCTGCTGTTGACAGTTGCATTGGCCAAACTTCCGGCATTGGGGAAGTTGATATTGGTAGTAGAGATACTAATGTCTGTTCCTACCCCTGTGCTACCATTGTTGATAATATTGAGTTCGCCATCGTGCACCGCTTCTACATAAGGCCGAAACTGGCTAATCACGGTCAGGGTTACTATAAATTCAGCCGCTTCATACCCGGGAGAATTTGCCCTTACGGTGGCAACATAAGTACCTTCGGCAAGACCTGTGCTGTTGAGGCCAAATACAATTTCGGGTACTGCTGTGTTGTGGGTAAGGGTTCCATCCAATGGATTTCCGTTGACTGTGAGCCAGTTGGGCACACTCCCATTCGCGTCGGCTGTCAGATTTACCAGGGGTGTAAGGCCGTCTGAGGCCGCAATGTCCAGGCTAAAAGTACTGGATTGGTTCGTGAGCAAGGTTTCGGATACATTGGAAGTAGAAAAAGTAAGATTTTCTACAAACTCATCGACCAGAAACTTATCTATCCGGGCGGTAAAAGCAGCTCCATTGCGGTAAGTGGCAAAGACTCCGGCATAAGAAGTGCCTGTGGTGCCATAAACATTTGTGCCGGCACCAAAATTATGGTTAAACTCCCCAATCAGGGTCAAAGAGCCACTTCCAATCTGGTAAAATGCGCTTACCTTGTCAGTAGTCCCCGAATTATCAACCATCATTCGCAAGGTAACAGGATTGCTTGTTACGGGTAGGTTGGCCACACTAAGCACATTGGCATTTACGTTGGGAGATAGGCCGTTTTGTTCCAGTCGAAACTCGATGCTTGTGCCTACAACTACCAGTTTTACAAAATTATCTTCATTCAATCCATACCAAAGCCCGGTTTGGGCAGCACCACCACCCGTAGTTGGATTTATCAACCGGGTTTCCATCAGGATTTTTCGCCCTTCGGCATCGAGCCCTGCTCCCAAGGTATTGAGCTGGGCATTGTTGTTTAGGAAGGCAATGCCTTTGCTGGCCAGAATTTCTAAATTCCCATTTACTACATTGAGTCGCTGCGGGGCATAGCCGATGATGTCGGTAGTGTCTGGCTGGGCCGGGTCTTGGGCCAGGCGCGGGGCAGAATGAGTCTGAATCATAGTAAAGCCCGTTCCTATCCCGTTGAAGTCATTGATGCCACCCTTTGGCTCATTAAAGTCCAGTTCATAAGGGAAATCAACCACTACCTTTTCACAATCAAGGTAGGTGATGTCGGCACAATTCGCATTAACGGTGGCTGGTTCTACATTAGATACTATAAATATATAATCGTTATAATCGCCATTGGACGCTTCTTCAAAACCCATTATATAACTGTCAGGAACCAGATTTCCCTGACGGTCTTTGAGCGGAAAAACCCGGGCGCGTCGCACCAGACTGCCTGGGCCAGTGCCGTTGAGGGCATCTTCGGTATAAGAAGTAAAGTTAAAAGTGCTGGCGTAAAGATAGATGCCAAAATTGGCACTGCCAGGGTCAAAGGTAGTGGTACTGGGGGTGAAAATCGGAAACAAAGTTTGCCCTTGGGCTACGCCAGTTGGCATTTCATAGAGTTGGTTTTCGGTGGGTATGCCATTGTTGTTGACATACCAGCCAATCCGGGCAATTTCGGAAGGGGAGTAGCGCCCTACCGGAATGAGGGCGACCGGACCGCTTCCCGCTTTTTGGAATGATTGTACCAATACCTCCTCTCCGAGTAAGTTGGTGGATACATTACAATTATTTAAGCAATTGATGGTCGTATTAATATTATGACCAATTGTATTCAAAATACGCTGTAGGTAAGGCTCGCCATTACCGCCCAAAGCATTGACACTCAGGCCATACAAGTTCACCTGAGGATTGGGATTGGAAGCGGCATTGCTGTTTAGGTTCAATACCCCATTGAACACGGTACCTCCGGCAGCGGCCGTTGTGGGCGCAAACGTGATTTTTATTTCGGCTGAGGCGGCGGGGGCCAGGTCGAGGGGCAGGGTGGGGATTTCAGAAATGCTAAAACCCGTTCCCGTTACATTTGCCGATTGCAGGGTGAGGGGGGCCGTGCCAGTATTGGTAAGCGTAATGGTGCGGGTAAAACTATTTTGATTGGCAAGGGCCTCAAAAATCAACTCCTCCGCAGAGAGGCTCAGTTGAGGAACCATTGCCAAGGTTTTTCTTACCTTTTCCTTCAAGATTGGGCTTTTGGAAGGGGAAAAAACTGCTTTTCTAAATTGGGAAAATAAGGATGTGCCGACATACTTTCCTTGTATTTCGGCGGCTAATCCTAATAACAGAAAAGAGGTGAGTAAATAAACTGCATGGCGCTTCCTAAAAATGATTTTTAGGAGTTTGGTGATAGAAATGAGTGTCATGGGTTTTTTTGGATTTTGGATTCGGATTCATGTTTTGGGCAGATAAAAGCGGAAGGCCATTTGGAGATAATTTTATGTTGTTTCCGTGGCCTTTACTTTGATGTAATGTTCAGGGGTTTTGTTGTGTGTTTTGTTTTTAAATGCTTCGTTCTCAACAAAGTTCTCACCTGCTTTTTTCTGGCAATTAACCTATCGCCAATCTGATACCAAGCCCACAATACTTTATGAATCAAGTATTTGAAGCGTAATCTAAGGCAAACCTCTCCCATAAAGAGAAAAAAAATCCCATTTTGAGAGAAAACTGCTTCATTTGCAAGAATCTTGGAAAGATGTTTAAAAAAACCCTTCACTTTGGCAAGAAGCATCCTATTTTTGTCATTGTTCAAGAAGGTGTTACTTTTTATAGAAAGGCTTTTAATTATGCGTAAAACTTACTTTGATATTTCGGTATGGTTCCTGGTGGGTGCTTTTTGGGGAGGCAGCGGCATCTGGACAAGCGGGAGAACGCAAAGTGTGTTTGTGCCGCTCAACCAGGATTATTATGCTTTGCTTGACCGCTACGAAATCAAGGCAAACCAACACCTCTCTGCCTGGAATACCCAGCTCAAACCTTATCCCCGTTCGGTCATTGCCCACCAAGCTGATTCTGTATGGGCCAATTTGCCTCAACTTTCCGCCGCCGACCGTTTTAATTTGCAATATTTTCAAATGATAGTTGGGAGTGGTCTTCTTCCACCCAGACCGATAGCCGTCGTCCGGTTTTTCGGCATTTGTATCGCAAAAAGGCCGATTTCTACCACCATCAAGATCGCACTTTTGACCTTCACATCAATCCGGTTTTGGGGGGCTTTGTGGGCATAGAACAAGACCAGGAAAACACCCCTTACATGAATGCCCGTGGCCTGGAAATCAGGGGGATGCTGGGCCAAAAAATCGGCTTTTATTCTTATGTAACGGATACCCAGGCCGATTTTCCGCAATACGTAGTGCAGAGAATTGACCAAAGAAGGGCTTTACCGGGGGAAGGTTTTTACAAACGCAATACCGGGGCAGGCACTGATTTTTTAACGGCAAGGGGGTATTTGACTTTTGAAGTATTGCCAGAAATCCTGCAACTACAGTTTGGCTACGACAAAAATTTTGTCGGAAATGGCTATCGTTCTATGATTTTATCAGATTTCTCGAGCAATTATCTTTTTCTAAAACTCAATACCAATGTCTGGAAACTGAATTATCAGAACATCTTTGCGCAAATGGTGGCCGAAAATCTCCAGCGCGATGGTTTATATCCTACGAAATATTTTGCCCTTCATCATTTGAGCATAGATGTGCGCAAAAATTTCACCTTGGGTTTGTTTGAATCGGTGGTTTTCAACCGGGGAGATACCTTGAGTAACTTTAGGGGCACTTTTGATTTTCGCTATCTCAATCCAGTTATTTTTTATCGGGCCATTGAGCAACAGGCGGGCAGCCCTGACAATGCCAATCTGGGCCTGGATTTTCGCTGGAGTTTTTTGAAGCATTTTCAATTATACGGTCAGTTGCTCATTGATGAGTTTGTATTTTCGGATTTGCGCAGCCGCAATGGTTCCCGTCGCAACAAACAGGCTGGCCAGATAGGTTTCAAATATGTGGACGTGGCCGGAGTGGCCAACCTGGACTTACAGGCTGAAATCAATATTGCCCGGCCCTATACCTATTCGCACAATTTTCTCTACAGCGAATACAGCAACTATAACCAGGAACTGGCGCATCCGCTGGGGGCGAATTTTTATGAATACCTGGGGATTCTGCGCTATCAGCCCGTGCCCCGGCTACATTTGAACGCCCTGGCCGTTTATGCCCGCTATGGCACGGACGAGCCCGGGCGTAACTGGGGCGGCAATATTTTCCTGAATAATTCAGATTTTGAGCGGGAAACCGGCAATGAAATTGGCCAGGGAGTGGCCACCAATTTGCTTCTGCTAGAATTTACGGCTTCTTGGCAGTTGTTTCACAATATGTTTGTTGAGTTCAAACAGTTTTTTAGAAAAATTGACAGCGATGCCCCCGCCCAAAATCGGGAAACGCTGTTTTCGTCTTTACATTTTCGGTGGAATATTCCTCAGCGCTCGCACATGTTTTAACAGGCCCTTCTTTTTTTGTAGCCAATGAACAACGAAAACACCCCCAGCCCTTACAAAGACTTGCCAGGCAATAGCATTCAGGATTTATTCACGATTGGCTATGTCTATCTGCTCTTGCTCGGCATTGCCAGCAATGCCATTTATTATGGCTTGCAGGGCATTAATATTATGAGCTACACCAGCATTCTGGATGTTTTGCTCAGCCCGGTAAAAGACCTCACAGAGAGCCTTGTCTTTCCGGCACTCATTTTTATCAGTGCTTTCTTTGGCTATTACTACTTAAAATGGGGCAAGGAAATGGATGCCAAAAGAGTAGCTCGCGGCCGCAAGCCCAACAAGCATCTTCAAGTACCATTACAAAGGCTTTGGCTTTCATTTACGGCCGTGATGATATTCTCTACTTACATTGGCTATGGCTTTGGAGGGGGAATAGCTATTAAGAAAAGAATTGAAAACCAGGCGTTTTCGCTAAACCACCAGGTTACATTTGTAAATGGGCAACAGACGAAAGTTTATCTCATTGGGGTCAATAGTCTCTACATTTTTTATGTCCGCAAGGGAAGCAAATACATCACAGTTTGCCCTATTTCGGGAAATGTCCGAAGTTTAGAAAAAATCAAAAAAAGGGAAGTAAAATCCTAGGCGGCTCAATATGCCCGGGCCAGGCTTCCAGTCATGTAATTGACAAAAGCCTTATTGACCACCTTGTTTCCGCCAGTAGTTGGGTAATTGCCCGTGAAATACCAGTCGCCCTGGTGCTTGGGGCAGGCTTGGTGGAGGTTCTCAACCGTTTGAAAAATGACCTGAAACGCGGCCCGGATATGTTCTCCTACAATAATTTGAGCAATTTTTCGGGAGATTTCTTCATTGCTAAAGGGAGCATAAAGCTCCTGCACGTAGTTTTTTTGCCCATGCCGGTTTTCCCGAATAGCCTCTTCGCATTGGGCAAAAACCTGGTCCAGCAAGTCTTCCCTTCCGCTTTCTTCCAAGAGCGCAATCACCGCGCGGAAAGCCACAAAATCACGCATTTTTGACATGTCTATCCCATAACAGTCGGGATAGCGTATCTGAGGGGCCGAGGAAACAATGATAATCTTGCGGGCTTCGAGGCGGTCCAGCATTCGCAAAATACTTTTTTCCAGGGTGGTGCCCCTGACAATGGAATCATCTATCAATACAATAGTATCCTGATGCTTTTTAATCACTTCATAAGTGGTATCATAGACGTTGGATACCAGGTCGTCGCGGTGGGCATCATCCGTGATAAAAGTTCGTAGTTTGGCATCTTTGATGGCCAGTTTTTCCACCCTGGGGCGATAGGAAAGGATGGCTTCGAGTTGCTCAGGGTTGAGGGGCGCAATTTCTTGCCCGTTTTGCCGCCCTTCCAAAATCATTTCCTTTCGGTAGTTGATGAGGTAGTTTTCTATGCCCTGCATCATTCCCAAAAAAGCCGTTTCGGAAGTATTGGGGATATAGGAAAAAACGGTGTTTTCCAGGTCATAATCAATGGCCTCAAGCACCTGGGGGCAAATCAGCTCGCCCAGTTTTTTGCGCTCCTGATAAATAACTGGGTCTGAGCCCGCGAAAAATAAATGCGCTCAAAACTACAGGCCTGTTTGGGCTGGGCAGCGATAAAGGGCACTTCCTCTAGCTGCCCATCCGGCTCAATGATGAGGGCATGTCCAGGCTCAATTTCCCGAATCTGGTCATATTCTACTCCCAGGGCCGTTTTGATAGCCGGTTTTTCGGAAGCCACCACCACCACTTCCTCATCGGCATAGAAATAAGCCGGACGAATGCCGGCCGGGTCACGGGCCACAAAAGAAGCCCCGTAGCCCGTGATGCCTACCATACTATAGCCGCCATCAAAATCTTTGCAAGCACGCTCCAGTACCCGGCGCAGGTCTATTTCCTGCTCAATGCGTTCTGCGATTTGGGCTTTGGTCAGTTGGTTTTGGTATTTTTCGGTGATACGGCGGTTTTCTTCATCCAGAAAATGGCCGATTTTTTCCAGGACAATCACCGTATCCACCTTGTCTTTGGGATGTTGACCCAGTTCTATCAATTTATCAAAAAGCTCATCTACATTGGTCATATTAAAATTACCTGCCAGCACCAGATTTCGGCTTCGCCAATTGCTTTGCCGCAAAAAGGATGGCAGTTCTCGATGCTGTTGCCGCCGTGGGTGCCATAGCGCAGATGCCCTATAAAGACCTCCCCCATAAAAGCTACTTCTTCTTTTACCTGCTCGGCATAGCGAGCCTCCAGGGGGAAGGGCAGCAAGCCTTCCTGTACTTTTTGGTCTATTTTCTGAAAAACGTCTTCAATTGGCAATTCAGCGGTGGAGCGATAGCGACTGATATAGCGCTTGCCCGGTGAAACGCCTATTTTGACATTGGCCACGCCTGCCCCGTCCTGGCCCCGGTTATGCTGCTTTTGCATCAGCAAGTAAAGCTTTTTGAGACCATAGTGGTAAGTCTCGTATTTTTCAACATAATGCGCCAAAGGCTTCCGCAGTCGAATCAGGGCTATTCCACACATCTCTTATTCAGGAATTAAAAAAATAAAACAAATATTCGGGCTTTACTTGTGCTTATAAAAATGAACACTCCCTCTTGGAACAAGTTTCCGAACAGGATTATCCCGGGGTGCAGTATCGGCCCGGCCTGCCTCAGCCGCCGGGTAGTAAGAAATCGGGTCGAAAGAAAAGGAAAAGTATGCCCAAACCAAGGCCAGCCATTATAAGCAGGTCAAAATAAGGTATTTTTTTCCCGCAAATCTTTGGTGCTTTTTTCTTTGAAAAAAAGCCAAAAAGGAATTTTGAGATAGTAAAAAAGCGAAAACGGCCGCATTGAGCAAGCCAAAAATAAAGAGCACCAGCAAAGCCGGATGCGGCCAGGTTTGGTAGGCTTCCCAAAGACCGGAGAATATAAGTAATTTGGCTGTAAAACCTGCCGTAGGAGGCAAACCCACTAAGGCAATGGCCATGAGCACCAGCACTCCCCCTGCTAAGACCTGTTCTCGGCCTTTTCCGGCCAGGCAATCAAGGGTTTCCTCCGGGGAAGCCATTTTGGCTATTCCCCAAAAAAGGCCAAAATTCATCAGCGCATATACGGTAGTATAAAACAACAAGGCCGAAAATCCGCCCGGGGAAGGCACAACCAATACCACCAGCAAAAACCCCGTTTGTGCAATCGAGGAATAAGCCATGAGTCGCTTGAGGTGGGTTTGCCACAAGGCCGCAAAATTTCCCAGGCCAATGCTGAGCAAGGCCACGCCCGCCCAAAAAAGACTAAAAAGGCGGCGCAATTCTTCTATTTCGTACAGAAAACTGGCTATCTGCCACAATACCCACAAAGCCACGACCTTAGGGGCCACCGAGAAGAACGCCACTATAGGTGTCGGAGCCGACTGATAGACATCCGGGGCCCAAATATGAAAAGGAAAGGCGGCCATTTTGAACAAAAGCCCCCCCAGGGCCAGTACCCAGACCAGGCCTAAGACTGGGTGCTTGGAAACAGGAACCTGCAAAAACGTTGGGGAAAAAATCTCCAGTGTGCCCGTAAACCCATACAGAAACGAAAGCCCGTAAAGCATCACCGCCGAAGCGGTCGCCCCAAAAAGCAGGTATTTAATGCTTCCTTCGCCCGCACGGGGTTCAAAATGAAAAGCCGTGAGTAAATACGCACTGACCGAAACCAACTCCAGGGAAAAATACACGCTGAGCCAATGAGCCGACATGGCAAGCACACTCAAGCCCAACACATTGCTCAAAAACAAAAATAAAAAAGCGCCCGCCGGAAAATCAAGCCGATGAAAAAATGCCGACCCGCGAAGCATCCACAAAGTAAGCAGGGCCGAAATTCCCAATAAGCCCTTAAAATAGAGAGTTTCGGCGGTAATTCTGAGCATCTTGCCCAGCAAATAACTTGTTTCTTCTACCGGAAAATAAAAATGAGCCCCGGCTAGTACGGCCCCGGCGGCCAGCAAGCCTCCTGTGGCCACCCACCAAAAAAAAGTAACTGGCTTTTTGGGCAAGAGCACATCGAGCAAAAGCAGGAACAGGCCTACCCCCGCCAGCATCAGCTCAAAGCCCAAACCTACCAGAGAAGGGCTGAGCAAGGAAAGTTTTTGACGAAGCGATTCTATTAATTCGGGGCTAAACATGCAGGTGCTTTAAGCATTGTGAGTACCAGGAAAGAATGACTTGTCTGGCAAGCAGCAAATTTAAGGAAGGATTTTGGGAACTTCTTCAACAGGGCTGCCCAAAGACCAGGTATTTAGAAATCAAGGGTTTGAGAAAGTACCTCAAGCGGTTTTTTCTCGCTCAGGATGCCCAGGGCCAGCAGCGTATCCTGGGTAGTGCTCAGCATTGGCGCACTGGCTGGACTTTGAATGGCCCACCGGGTTTGGGCATACCATTCGGCCACATCTTCGGGGTGTAGCTGGTATTGCTTCTGAATATAGGCCAGGCGGTCTGCTGCTTGGGAAAAAAAGGGCAGGGCTTGCTCCCGAATTAGGTGCAAAAGCCTAGGAAGGCTGGGCACACCCAGCACCGCCTCGTGGGCCACAATCACAAAAGCAGGCCAGGGGGTCAGACATTCACCGATTCTTTCCATTCCCCTGTTCGCACGATGGGGGCCGTGGTGTATTTTTCCCACATAAAGAGTTGTGCTTTTCCGCTGGCCAGGGCTTGCCGAGCGCCTTCAAAATTACCGACCACCTCAAAGTCAAGCGATGTCAGGGGCCATTGCTGGGTTTGTGCCAGCACAAAAGCCATCAGATGAGAGCCAGAATTGGGGCGGCTGATGGCAAAGGTTCTTTGCCGCACCTCGTCCAGGGAATTGTAGGGAGCGGTGGCGTGGGTATGTATGCCCCAGGTGAGGGGGCTTTCTACATACACCCCGATAATTTTGGCCGGAAGCCCTTTGGCAATGGCCGCCACCGCGCCTTCGGTGAGCATCAGGGCCAGGTCCAGTTTTTCTTCGGCCAGGTCAAGGGCCATGGCCCCGGTTCCGCCCGGATAATCCCGCCAGGTAAAGTCAAATTCCTGGCTGGCGGTCAGTTTATTTTCTTGGGCCAGCCGCCAGGGATAGTTAAAATGCTCCGGCACACCACCTACGCGCCAATTTTGGGGAGAAAATGCCATCTTTTACAATTGGATTTGCCCAAAAATACAACTCCCTGGCTACTTGGGCAAGCGTTTTATGCTTCAAAAGCCAGAAAAGCATTATTCTCTCTCGCGAAAAATACGGACAAGTTCGGCCAGAAAATCTTTTTCACTCCGGTACAGTTCGGCCAGTTGGCGCACATTGATGACTTTGAGCAATTTATCCTTGAGTTCCTTTTCCAGGTCCAGCTCTTTTTGGCGCAGGGCAAACATTTGCTCAATATCGGCCAGCAAGTCGGCATCTTGGGCGGCCAGGCTATATCCATCCCGCCGGATGCGGGCCATTTGGCGCTTTAATTGGATTTTTTGCTCCGAGTACTGGTCATAGATTTCCCAAAAAGCCGGGGCCTGGGCCTCGGTTAGGTTGATGCGGTCACTGATAAATGTTTTTTTGCTTGTTCTATTTCCACCCTTTTCTCTTCCATGCGGGGCGCGCCAGGAGCCTGGTTGTGCCAGGGCTTGGCCTCCAAAAATGCCCGTTAGCAGGCACATTATCCAAAAAAGTCTCTTCATTCCGGTTTGTTTCTGATTGCTCTTTCCAAAAATTCTAAAGTTTCCAGGTCAAGGGTATCCTCTAAGGGGCCAAGGTCTTCTTCCCCCAAAAGCCAGTCATCTAATAATATTTCGGCGGCCGCTGGCTCCGTTTCCCAAATGATTTCCAGAATTTCATCCTCGCTGAGCGGTGAATTTTCCAAATAGGCCAGTAACTCCGCCTTATTTACCCCCTCTATGGCCAGGAAGGAGGCTGCTTTTATGGTATCGGATTTTCAAGGGGGGATACAGGCCGTTTCTTCACAAATTGGTTTTGTATGACCGGCATTTCCTTGCCTGATTGAGGAAGATTTTGTTTTTCTTCTTGCTCCTTTTCCAATTTATCCGGCACAGAAACGAACAAGGAGTCATTTTGGACCTCTTTCTGCACCACGGTAGGCTCAGCCGAATCCCTCTTTACAGACCAATTGATTGCCCGATAAACCAAAAACATCCCCAGTAAGGCAAAGGCCAAATACATCAGTGGGCGAAGAGGGGCTTGTGGGTACTCTTTCTTCGCAACGGCCCTGATTTTTCGGTCAATCTGCCGGGGCAAGGTTTCAAAATATGCCTCCGGCAGGTAAAATTCAGGGGTGGTTTTTGCCGAAGCGGGCAATTCCTCCGGTGCTTCGTGGGTGGCTATTTTTTGGGCAATCGCCTCGGAAAGACCCGCAAAAAAATCCCCGGGCACGACAAAGGGTACCCTGGCCTTCTCGGGCAAAGCAGAAGTAAAAGGCTTTAGCCTGGCTCCAATCTCTTGGGGAAGTTGCGCAAAATATCCCTCAGGAACCAGGAAAGGCGTAGATTGGGGCCATTTTTTATCCTTTGCCAAGCGGGCTTGTATCTGCGCCGGCAGGTGCAAAAAATAGTCTTGTGGCACTTCAAAAACCGAAAGCCTTTTCAAGTCTTCAACACGTATTTTAGGTGTGTGCTTTTTCACGGTATCTCCACGTTCATCATTTGCTTTTTCAAAGGTCATTGTCAAGAGCGTTTCTTCATTTTTTTGGATGCTCTCGGTCGTGAAACCCAATTTTTATCATTACTGATTAAGAAACGCCTCAATCTTTTTGACAGCCAGGTGATAGGATGCTTTCAAAGCCCCTACACTGGTTCCTACTATTTCCGAAATTTCTTCATATTTCAGGTCATCAAAATATTTCATATTGAATACCAGGCGTTGCTTGTCGGGCAATCGAAGGAGGGCTTTTTGCAATTTCATCTGAATTTCATCGCCCGAGATATGATTGCCTGATTCAAGCTTTTGCGTAAGTTCTTTGCCTACATCGGCAATGGGTAAAAAATATTTGCTTCTTTTTTTTCTTAAAAAGGACAAACACTCATTGGTTGCAATGCGATAAATCCAGGTGTATAATTGCGATTCGCCCTTAAAGTTGGGCAATCCTTTCCAAACTTTTACAAAGATGTCCTGGGTCAGGTCGTTGGCATCCTCATGGTCAATGACCATTTTGCGTACGTGCCAATAGACTTTTTCCTGATATTTACGCACCAGCTTGCTGAAAGCCTGTTGTTGCGTTTTTTCGTGTTTGAATTGCTCGAGTAGTTCCTGTTCGTCCTGTAATAAGATAGCCACCGTACCTACGCTCATTTTATATAAGATGCAATTTAGGGATTAGGATGCCGAAAAGGTTAAAAGGTTTAACCGCCTCGAGCAATCCGGGCTGTTTTTTGGGATAAATTCCAAAAAATGTTTGCGGCTATTCCTGAGGAAGCCCCGCTGTTTTTTTTCTGCCAGTGAAGCGCGGCCAGGATATGGCTTTATTCATAGTGCGGGCGGGCCTCACTATGTTTCGCGGTTTTGTGATTCCGGCTTTCTTGCCTATTTTCGGGAATAATTTGGCTTGTATCTACACCCATTGATTAAAATGAATCGTTCCAGCCTGATATTTCCTCATTCTCCCTGGCTTATTCTGGTCTGTCTGCTGATAGGGTTGGGCTATGCCTTTTTGCTTTATCAAAAAAAATCACCCTGGTCACTTAGCCTTAACTATGTCCTGGCTTTTTTGCGTTTTGGGGGTGGCCTCCACCTTGTCATTTTTGCTTTTGCTCAGTCCTTTG